>JBNASH010000034.1:0-52001 GCA_049720475.1 Minisyncoccia bacterium | reverse complement strand
CTCGCCTCAAAAGTTAAATCCGGCTGACCTGCAGCTTTATCAATATTTTGCCAAGTACCCAAAGCCACTGTCGGATAAAAATAAGCGATATCGGCTTTAATAACTGCGCCATAAAAAAGCCAACCACCAACAATTAAAGCAAAAACAATAACTAACCAACCCCAAAAATTAGGTTTTTTTCTTAAATCAATTACTTCTTCACCCTTTATTTTTTTAATATCACCAAAATAGGCTAATGTTTGTTTTTTTGACTTAGCTCCCATCATTAAAATTATAACATTTTTTAATAATAAGTAAGTATTTTTATCCACAACAAAACAAAAAACTCGGCTTTAGCCGAGTTTTTTATATTCAATCAAAAAATTTGGCTAATCAACCACTTCTATTCCCATATTTCTAGCTGTTCCCTCAATCATTTTCATTGCGGCTTCAATATCAGTAGCATTTAAATCTGGCATTTTTATTTCCGCAATTTCTCTAATTTGGGCTCGCGTTACTTTACCAACTTTCTTTCTGTTTGGCTCTCCCGAACCTTTGCTAATTCCGGCGGCTTTTTTTAATAAATCTGAAGCGGGAGGCGTCTTTAATTTAAATTCATAAGTTCTATCTTCATAAATCGTGATTTCAACTGGAATAATACTTCCCATTTTATCTTTGGTGGCTTCATTAAATCTCTGACAAAATTCGCCAATGTTTATACCTTGAGGACCTAAAGCTGTGCCTACGGGTGGTGCAGGATTCGCTTGGCCGGCTGGAATTTGTAATTTAATTTGAGCTTTGATTTTTTTCATATTGTTTTATCTTAATTATATTTTTTTAACTTGCAAGAAATCTAACTCAACGGGCGTCTCGCGTCCAAAAATAGTAACCAAAACTTTTAATTTTGCATTTTCCTCATCGATTTCTTTAATTTTACCATCAAAATCCTTAAAAGGACCATCAATAATTTTAACTGTATCGCCAATTTGAAAATCAAATTTATATTTAGGCTCTTCAACGTTCATTCGTTTCAAAAGTGCCTGAACTTCTTCTTCGGACAAAGGCGATGGTTTGGTGGCATCAGCGCCGATGAAGCCAGAAACGCGCGGAGTGTTGCGCACCACATACCATGAATCATCGGTTAAAATCATATCAACCAAAACATAACCAGGGTAAATTTTTTCTTCCACCACATATCTTTTGCCTCCCTTAATTTTTATCTTTTTTTCTTTTGGAACAATAACATTAAAAATTTTATCATGCATATCAAGCGTTTCTATTCTTTGCTTCAAATAACGCGCTACCGCGTCTTCGTATCCTGAATAAGTATGAATGGCATACCATCTTCTTTCGTTTGATTGCTGTTTTGGCATATTAGGATTGCAAAATGAATCGGCTTAGGATTCCAGTAAAAAGAAAATCACAAAGCCCCAAAAACATAGCCATAATTAAAGAAAGACCAATAACAATTAAGGTATATTTAATAGCTTGGTTTTTAGTCAACCAATTAACATGTTTGAATTCGTTCTTTACTTCTTTGATATAGTTTTTGAATTTGGCTAACATAAACTTATTGTTAAATATTAAAATTTAAACGTTAAATGTCAAGATTGCGAACAGTTTTGGCATGAACCTGAATAAAATGTTTCCGGGGTGCCACTTCGTCGCCCATTAAAATATTAAATATCTTATCCGCTTCTTCAGCGTCTTCAATTGTTACTTGCTTTAAAATCCGAGTTTCGGGATTCATCGTTGTTTCCCATAGCTGCTCAGGATTCATTTCGCCCAAACCTTTATAACGTTGAATGTTTACCCCTTCAGTCGATTTTAATTTCTTTAAAATTTCTTCTTTTTGTTGATCAGAATAAGCATAATAAACTTCTTTTCCTTTTTGAATACGATAAAGCGGCGGTTGGGCAATATACAAATGCCCGCGTTCAATTACTTCCGGTAAAAATCTAAAGAACAAAGTCAAAAGCAAAGAACAAATATGAGAACCATCAACATCAGCATCGGTCATAATAATAATTTTGTGATATCTTAATTTTTCAATATTAAATTCTTCGGCAATGGCTGTTCCCAAAGCGATAATAATGGATTTTACTTCTTTGGATTCCATTATTTTATTCAAACGCGATTTTTCAACATTTAAAATTTTTCCTTTAATTGGCAAAATAGCTTGGAAGCGACGATCGCGGCCTTGCTTAGCTGAACCGCCTGCTGAATCTCCTTCAACAATAAAAAGTTCTGCTTCTTCTGGATGACGCGTTGAACAATCAGTTAATTTCCCGGGCAAGCTTAAACCTTCCAACAATCCCTTGCGCAAAACCATTTCTTTCGCTGCCTTTGCCGCTTTCCGCGCTTTAGCTGCTAAAATACATTTCTCAATAATTTTTTTCGCATCATTGGGATTTTTCTCTAAAAATTCTTTAAGCGCCTCGCTGACTACCGCATCAACTGCTGCGCGCGCTTCGGGATTGCCTAATTTTGCTTTGGTTTGTCCTTCAAATTGCGGTTCGGGTAATTTAACAGAAATAATTGCTGAAATGCCCTCACGCGCATCATCACCAGTTAATCCCTCCTCCCCTTCTTTAATATATTCTTCTTTTCTTGCCCAATCATTTAAAACACGAGTCAAAGCCGTGCGGAAACCAGTCAAATGCATTCCGCCTTCTGGTGTTCGAATATTATTAGCAAAAGAAAGTTCGGTTGAATTAATATCTTCGGTATAACAAAAAGCTACTTCTACCAAAATTTTCTCATAATTTTTGCTCACATAAAAAATATTCTCCTGAATTGGCTTTTCTTC
Source organism: Minisyncoccia bacterium (assembly GCA_049720475.1). Lineage (GTDB taxonomy): Bacteria > Patescibacteriota > Minisyncoccia > UBA6257 > JAAZHW01 > SKW32. The sequence continues at coordinate 49,213 of JBNASH010000034.1, read as the reverse complement.
TTCAATAAGATATTTAATAAATGAAATAACTCCTCCTTCAAAATAAAAATCAACGATATTTTCTTGGCCTTGGCGAGTATCAACTAAACGAATTCTTACGCCTTTAGTTAAATAAGCTTGTTCGCGTAAGTGATCGGCCAAACGTTTAAAATCATAATCGGGCATCTTGCCAGTTTTTCCACCAAAAATTTCTGGATCCGGTTCAAAAATAACTGTCGTTCCCGTCATTTCGGATTTGCCACTCTTTATTACTTTGCTTTTTACTTTTCCTTGAGAATATTCTTGATAATATTTATTACCGTCGCGACAAACTTCAGCTCTTAAATAACGGGATAAAGCGTTTACCACTGAAACACCAACACCATGCAAACCACCAGAAACTTTATAAGAAGCGCCACCAAATTTAGCGCCGGCATGAAGCATGGTCATTACTGTTTCCAAAGAAGATTTTTTAGTTTGAGGATGTATATCAACCGGGATGCCACGACCATCATCTTGAACAGAAACTCGATGATTATCGCTCAATCGCACTTCAATATTTTTAGCAAAACCGGCCATTGCCTCATCAATGGCATTATCAACCACTTCATAAATCAAATGATGTAAACCATCAATACCAGTTGAGCCAATGTACATTCCCGGTCTCTTTCTTACTGGTTCCAATCCTTCCAAAACAAAAATATCCTTCGCTTCATAGGATGTTGGTTTTTCTAATGTCGGATTTTGGCTATCCGATGTTTGTGGTTGTTGTTTTGTTTCTATTTTTTCGTCTGTTTTGGAATTATTTTTCTTTTTCATTCTATTATTATTTTACCAAATTTTTTAACAAAAATAAAGGGCTGGATGTTGCTTCGAGCCAAAAAATGATTAATGATCAGCATTTTACTTTTTAATGTCGATGCCTAATTCTTTTAACTGTTGTTTATCAATTTCTGACGGCGCATTCATCATTAAATCTCTACCATCGCCAGTTTTTGGAAAAGCAATAACCTCGCGAATGCTTGGTTCATTCATTAAAATCATCACCAAACGATCAATACCCATGGCAATACCGCCATGTGGCGGCACTCCATATTCAAAAGCTTCCAAAATATGGCCAAACTTTTCTTTAATTTCCTCGGGTTTATTGCCCATTATTTCAAACACTTTTTGAAGAATATAAGGATTATGCTCACGAATGGAACCACCGCCAATTTCATAACCATTCAAAACCACATCATACTGATGAGCCAATACTTTACCTGGATTTTCTTCCAAATATTTAACAAATTCTTCAGGAGGCAAATTATCGAGATTTTGAGCTTTGGTAAAAGGATGGTGCACGGCATCCCATCTTTTTTCTGTTTCTTTCCATTCAAACATTGGAAAATTCACTACAAAAGCAAAAGCTAATTCATTCGGATTGTTTTTGTCTTTACGCAAATCGGGTTTATCCGAATTGTACTTTTCCATTACTTCTTGATAAGAAAGTCTGGGGAAAGATTCGAAAGTTAAAGTTTTTTCTGGGAATAATTCTTTAACGATTTTTAAATACAAATCTTCGATCAATCCCAGAATTGCTTCCTGGGTTGGAAAACTCATCTCAATATCCAACTGGGTAAATTCGGGCTGGCGATCGCCACGAGTATCCTCATCGCGAAAACATCGAGCAATTTGAAAATACTTTTCAAAGCCGGCAACCATTAAGAGTTGTTTATATTGCTGGGGTGATTGCGGCAGTGCATAAAATTTTCCATGATGCAATCTTGAAGGCACAACATAATCGCGCGCGCCTTCGGGAGTTGATTTAGTTAAAATCGGAGTTTCAATTTCAACAAACCCTTTCTCGCTTAAATAGTTTCTCATCATTAAAATAATTTGATGTCGCATTCTTAAATTTTTCTGAAGCCGTTGCCGTCTTAAATCTAAATAGCGATATTTCAATCGATGTTCCTCGCCTATTTCAAACCCGTCTTTATCAATAGCAATCGGCAAAGTTTTACTTTGGTTTAAAATAACTAATTTTTGAGCTTCAATTTCAATATTGCCAGTTTCAATTTTTGGATTTTCCATTCCTTTTGGTCTTTCATTAACTTTGCCAATTAATTCAATCACCCATTCATTTCTTAATTCTTTAGCTTGATTATAAGCTTCACTAGAAGGTAAAAAAACCACTTGAACAAAGCCGGTTTTATCCCGCAAATCAATGAAAATCAGTTTTCCATGATCGCGCCGCGTATCAACCCAGCCTTTGAGTAAGACTTCTTGACCAATTTTTGAAGGTAGATCTTTAATATATGTTCTCTCCATATTTTTTATTTCTCTTCAATTTCAGGTGGAGGAATAATTCTTTGATCATTTTTCAAAAATCCTTCGCCTGAAATTTTTAAAACATCTTTATCGATTTTGACAAATTCTTTATGGGCGCTGTTGTAGGTATTAACGGTGGTTGATAAATTATTGCCCAATTTTTCCATATAAAGTTCGTAATTGGCGAGGTGTTTTCGTAATTCCTCAACTTTTTTAATAATTTCTTTAGCTGATTCCTCAATTTGAAAAGCCCTTAACCCCTGAAGAACAGTTTGTAAATAAGCAGCAAAGGTTGTGGCTGAAACAATAATTACTCTTTTCTCTCTCACAGCATATTCTATTAAATCACGAGTGTTTGATTCCATGCTTCCCACTTTATTAATTAGCAAATCATAGTAAAGCGCTTCGGAGGGAATAAACATAAAAGCAAAGTCGGTTGTTCCTTTTTTTGGCTGGATATATTTTGAAGTTTCATTAATACGAATTTTTAAATCGTTATAAACGGATTTTTCCAATTCTTTTTTCCGATTGGGATCGATTTCGGTTAAAAGACGGTTGTAATTTTCCAGAGAAAATTTGGAATCAACGGGAATAATTTTATCTTTAATAAAAATAGCAGCATCAACAATTAACTTTTGACCATTCTCATCCTTGCCCAATTCATATTGTAATTGATAAGCATTGGCAGGCAGAAAATTTTTTAAAGTCACTTCAAGATAATATTCGCCTAAAATACCACGGTGCTTGGGATTTTTTAAAATATCCTGGAGTTGTTCCAATTGCTTTGCTAAGTCAAAAACTTGTTTTTGTCCCTCCCCGACTTTGGTTAATTCTTCGGTAATTTCTTTAATTAACCGCGAACTTTCGCTAAATTGTTTTCGCAAAACCTCGCCCGACTCGGAAAGTCTCAAATCCAGCGTTTCATTAATTTTGTTAATTTGGTTCTGTAAAAGAATCAAAGCCGTATCATTTTCTTTATTTTTATTAATTCTTTTAATCAAAATTAAAAGCGCGGCGATAACAGCGCCTAATCCTAAAATTAAAAAGACAAAATTAACTATTAGCAGAGTCGTCATTCTCTCTATATATTACTCCAAAAAATAAAAAAGAAAAGATGGGATGGCTTACTATTTTGATTAAATAGTTCTTATTTTTCAACTTGTCCATTTTAAATAGAGCAGAAATTCTTGATTGCCTTCTTTTCCTTTAATTGGGGAGGTAATTAATCCTTGAGGAAGAAATCCGGCTTGAGTGGCAGTTTGAATAATTTCTTTAATAATTTTCTCCACTACCGAAAAATCTTTAACAACACCTTTTTTATTTAAATATTTTCTGCCCACCTCAAATTGAGGTTTGATCAAAACAATTATTTCAGCATTCGGTAATAAAAATTTTTTAAGAATGGGTAAAATTAATTTCACGGAAATAAAACTGATATCAACTGTAATCAAATTAACTTTTTTGTTCTTTGGCAAAGAAAAATTTCTGATGTCGGTGTTTTCAAACACTCGGACTTTTTTATTTTTTCTTAAACTTGAATGTAATTGATTTTGACCAACATCAACAGCATAAACTATTTTAGCACCATTTTTTATCAAACAATCCACAAAGCCGCCCGTTGACGAACCAACATCCAAACAAATTTTATTAGCAACATTAATATTAAATTTTTCTAAAGCGTAGGCTAATTTCTCGCCGGCGCGGCTAACATAAAAAAATTTATCTTTCTCAATTTCTATTCGTGAAGCAGGATTAACCAATTTACCCGGTTTAACAATAGTTTTACCTTCCACCTTTACTTTTCCTTTTTTAATAAGTTCGCTGGCCTTGCTTCGAGTTTCTACAATTTTTTTGTCAACCAAAAGACAATCCAAACGTTTTTTTAAATTTTTGATAGTCATTTTTAAATTCCGTATCTTTTTCTGGCTGAATTAATAATTGTTTGAAGAAGTTGAGAAAAATCTATTCCCGCCACTCGTGCTGCTCTAGGAAAACGCGAATTTTCTTTGGGATCAGGATTTAAACCAGCTGGACAATTAACTTCTAAAATATTGGGCTTGCCCTTTTTATCTAATCGCAGATCAAACCTGGCCCAATCAGCCAATTCTAAAACTTCAAAGGCTTTCAAAACGTTTTTTTCAATCTCTTTTTCTAATTTTTTACTAATTGGCGCGGGACAAATTAAAGGATCGGCTTTAAATTTCGGATTATCGTAAAGCCATTTAGCTTCAAAGTGATCAAATTTCGGCATTCCTTTAGGCAATTCATCAAATTTAACTTCAATAATCGGTAAAATTCTTGGCGGATAACCCAAAACACCCACCGTAAACTCCCGACCCTCTAAAAATTCCTCAACCAAAACTGGTTGTTTATATTCTTTTAATAATTCTTTAACAATCTTTCTTAACTGCCTTTCGTTGAAAACTAAATTTTTAGCAAAAATGCCTTTACTTGAACCTTCGGCTTGCGGTTTCGCTAAAAGTGGAAATTTTAATTTTTTCTCCAATTGTTCTCGACCAGTTTTAAAAACCTGCCATTTCGGCGTAGGAATTTGATGATAAGCTAAAATTTCTTTAGTTTTAACTTTGTTCAATCCAATGGCATAACTTAACGGCGAACCACCAGTATAAGGAATTTGAAGCATTTCTAGGATAGCTGGAATTTGCGCTTCCCTATCTCTGCCATAAAGACCTTCGCTATAATTAAAAACCAGATCAATTTTTCTTCTTAAACGATAAAATTTAAAATAAGCTCTTTCATCAGCTTCAACCAAAAAAACTTTATGTCCCAATTGCTCTAAAGATTTTTTTATACCTAAAATTGTTTTTGGATCATCAAAATCAATATTATCGATGACTTTTTTACTTTTCGAAATATTGTGTGTTTTGCGCAAATTATAAGTTAAAGCTATTTTCATTTTTTATTCCTCTAATTCGCTCTTTAATTCTTCTAATATTTTTTTGGCTTTTTGAGAAATTTTCTTTGGCACTTTAATTTTAACACGAATTAACAAATCTCCATAACCATGACGACCAAAATAAGGCAAGCCTTTATTGCGAACTCTTAAAATTTTGCCATGTTCAACACCGGGTGGGATTTTGACTATTATCTTTTTTCCATAAATTGTAGGTATTTCAATTTCCTTTCCCAAGATAGCATCGATGACTGAAATGGTAGCTTCATAAATCAAATCAGCGCCTTCACGTTTAAAAATAGAATGAGGGCGAATATGAACCTCAACATACAAATCACCAGCTGGGCCATTTTTTTCTCCAGCTTCGCCCGCGCCAGCCACGCGAATAATCTGGCCATCATTAATACCTGGTTCAATATTTAAAACAACCTTTTTTGTGCCTTTAACTCGTCCATGGCCGTGACAAACCGGACAAATTTTTTCCGGAATTTTTCCTTCGCCCAAACAATCAGGACAAACTTTTATTCGAGAAAAAGAACCAAAAAAACTTTGCTTTACCTCCTTGATCTCTCCTTTACCATTACAAGTGGGACACGTTTTAAAACCAGATCCACTTTCATAACCTAAACCATTACAATGTTCGCATTTAACAAATGTTTGATACGATAATTCTTTTTTAGTACCCAAGGCTGCCTCTTCCAAAGTAATTTCTATCACCAATCGAATATCTGAACCGTATTGAACTTTTTTCCTTTTGCGAGGATTAAAACCACCAAAAATACTACTAAAGAAATCTCCTAAATCTTCATCAAAACCAAAAGAGGAAAAATCAAAATTAACCTCCGGACCAAATCCCTGAGAAAAATCAAAACCCCACGGTCCTTGAGCGCCCGCGCCTTCAAAAACTCTGCCAAACTGATCATACTGCCTTCTTTTATTCTCGTCGGATAATACTTGATAGGCCTCGTTTATTTCTTTAAATTTTTGCTCATCTCCCCCTTCTTTATCTGGATGATACTTATGAGCAAGCCTTCTATAAGCTTTTTTAATTTCCTCTTGCGAGGCGTTTCGATCAACGCCTAAAATTTTATAATAATCCTTTTCCATAAAATTGATTTAATTTTAATACTTAATAATGATGCTTTCCTTGATTTTGTTTTCTGTCGCAACCGATACAAATCCAGCCGATAACAAAATTTCATAAATTAACCAACCCAGAATTCTCGTCACCCCATTAACAAACACAGCTAAAAATCTTAGGATGGCGAACATAAGAACAAAAATAATTAGAATAATCATCTGCTTTATCTTTAAATCAGCGGCTCGATATTTGTTATACAAAAATTGATAGGCCACTATATTTAACGATTCTGTTCCTTGCAATTTAAAACCAACCGCCTCACTCAACTGTTCTTTCATTACCTTTGAATTCTGTTCAATTAAGTTTTTCTTTTGTTGCTCAATATAACTGGTGGGAAAATTTTTTAGTTGTTCTTTGTTTTGTTCAAATAACTTTTCGGTTTGGTCTGTTACAACTCCTTTGATAAAATCATCAACCATCATATTCCAATCAAAATTCGCGAAATATTTTTTTAAAATAGGCGTTGAAGGTTGAAGAAGAATATTGATGGTTTTAGGAGTAAATAAACTGTCTAATTGGGTAATAACATTGCCCATCCATTGAAGACAAATAAATAGATTGATTCCTATTAAAGCCAAAACTAAACCGCGTTTAGTAATATCATTCCAGCGCAATTTCATTAAATCATTCATTCTTCGTCTCATCAAAAAACTTCCAGCCCAAAAGCATAAAAGCACTATCAACCAAACACCAAGACTCCACAACAAAGACATTAAAATAATTTTGCCCCCATTGCGGCTTAAATAAAAAGCAAAACTAAAAACAAGAGTTTCTAAAAGAAGGGTCCAAAATCTTAATGAATGGGCAAATAAAGATTCGAAAATGAAAAAAATTAAAAAGAGGGTTAAAAATATAATAAAAGTAAGCCAGCTGGAACTAAAAATAAATTTCTGAAACAAAAATGCCTTACCCAAACTAAAACCACTCAAAAAAGCAAAAATTAAAGTCAGAGCTGTCACAACAGAAATCTTCCACAAATAACTATTTTTGTTTGTGTCGTTTCTTATCGCAACAATATTAGAAACATCCATATTTTTTACTGCTCCTTAAATTCGGCATCTTGGGAATTTTCGCCATTTTGATTATTATCAGATCCACTGCTTCTCTGACCCCCTTGATACATTTTAGCACCAATTTTTTGAATTGCCAAAGAAAGATTTTGGGTAGCGGTTTTAATATGGCTAATATCATTGCTATTAATGGCATTTTTTAAATCATTAATTTTATCCTCAACTTCCTTTCTATCTTCAGGACTCACTTTATCACCGCTTTCTCGCAATGTTTTTTCAGAAACATAAATTAAGTTCTCTGCTTGATTTTTTGCCTCGGCCAACTCTTTCTTTTTCCGATCTTCTTCCAAATGCATTTCTGCTTCTTTTTTCATTCGTTCAATTTCTTCTTTACTCAAACCAGTAGAAGCCTCGATTCGCACTGATTGCTCTTTGCCAGTTGCTTTATCTCTTGCTGTTACCTTTAAAATACCATTGGCATCAATATCAAAAGTTACTTCAATTTGAGGCACGCCACGCGGGGCTGGTGGAATGCCGTCCAAAATGAAGCGGGCTAATGTTTTATTATCAGCAGCCATTTCTCGTTCTCCTTGAAGAACATGAATCTCGACCGATGTTTGATTATCGGTGGCTGTAGAAAAAATTTGGGTTTTAGCAACGGGAACAGTTGTATTTTTCTCTATTATTTTTGTAAATACACCTCCCAATGTTTCAATGCCTAAAGATAGTGGCGTCACATCCAAAAGCAAAATATCTCTCACCTCTCCCTGAAGTACGCCAGCTTCTATGGCCGCGCCCATCGCCACCACTTCATCTGGATTGATTCCTTTATGTGGTTCTTTGCCAAACAAATTTTTTACTGCTTCTTGGATTGCTGGCATTCTTGTCTGACCACCAACCAAAATCACCTCATCAATATCAGATATCTTTAAATTTTTTTCAGCTAAGGTTTGCTTCACTAATTCAATTGAACGATCAATATAATCTTTTACTAATTCTTCTAGTTTGGCTCTGGTTAATTTCATTTCAAAATGTTTGGGACCCGAGGCATCCGAAGTAATAAATGGTAAATTCACCTCAGTTTCCAAAACAGTAGACAACTCGTGCTTAGCACGCTCAGCTGCCTCTTTTAATCGTTGCAAAGCTAAAGAGTCTTTCGATAAATCAACTCCTTCTTTCTTTCTAAATTCTTCAACAAAATAATTAATGATTCTTTGATCAAAATCATCGCCTCCTAAATGTGTATCACCTCCTGTCACCAAAACTTCTATAGTGTCTTCGGAAATTTCCAAAACAGAAATATCAAAAGTGCCTCCACCAAAATCATAAACAACAACGCGCTCATTCTTTTTCTTATTTAATCCATAAGCCAAAGCAGCGGCTGTTGGTTCGTTTAAAATTCTTCGGACTTTAAAACCAGCAATTTCACCAGCGTTTTTAGTTGCTTGCCTTTGACTATCATCAAAATAAGCCGGCACGGTAATAATGGCTTCTTCAATTTTTTCGCCCAATTTTTCTTCGGCATCTAATTTAAGTTTTTGTAAAATCATCGCTGAAATTTCTTCTGGTCGATACCATCGATCACCCATTTTAACTTCAACGCCGCCACTAGCTGACTCGCGAATTTCATAAGGCAACCATTTTTTATCTCGTTGGACTTCCGGATCACTATATTTTCGCCCAATTAATCTTTTGATGGAAAAAATGGTGTTTTGCGGGTTAGTGATTGCTTGACGTTTAGCTAAAATTCCAATTAACCTTTCGCCGTTTTTAGCAATAGCAACAATTGAAGGAGTGGTGCGCATTCCTTCTTTGTTTTCAATAATTTTTGGCTGACCGGCTTCAATAATCGCCATTGCTGAATTAGTTGTTCCTAAGTCAATTCCTAAAATTTTCCCCATAGTTTTAAATTTTTTATTTCGAACCTTTTTGGTTATTTCTAAAAATTAATTAATCGACTTTTTAAAAATTTTAACTTTCGCTGGTCTAATAATTTTCCCGTTTAGTTTATACCCCTTAATAATTTCCTCAGCTATTTTGCCATCTTCCTCACCCTCAATTATTTCCACCGCTTCATGAATAGAAGGATCAAAATTATCTCCAGCCTTAACAGAAATCTGCTCCAATCCTTTTAGTTTTAAAATGTTCAGTAATTGTGCTTGAATTAATTCCAAACCGCGAACAATTTTCCGTTCATTTTCCGTTAGTCCTTCAATACTTAATGAATTAATAGAAATATCAAAACTATCCAAAACATTCAGCAATTCAATTATCAATTCCTCATTGGCAAACCTTACAACTTCTTCCATTTTTTTATTAATGTCTTTCTGATAATTCAGAAAGTTTGCTCTTTCTCTCTGCCAACCATTCAAATATTCTTCTTTCAATTTCTCACACTCCATTAATTTTTCTTTTATCTCTTTCAATTCAGGCGTTTCCGATTTTTGCAATTCTTGTTCTTTTTTTTCGTTTTCTTCTGCCATATTTTTAATTATTTAAAATTTTATGAGCGGCTTCTAAAATAGAAATATTTCGACGACAAATGATGTTTTTTGGACCAATTAAAATTAAAAGATTTCTATGTTGTTTATAAGGAATAGTATATGAAAAAACAGTTAAGTTTTTATCTCTGGTAATAGGACTTTCTTCTCCAATAAAAATCTGTCTATCTTCTTGAATGAGATTCTTAAAAGATTTTTTTAATCTTTCATCTAAATAATCCAAATCTTCCCAGATGGTCTCCCAGCGCATTACCGACAATTCTTTCAACTGCTCAAACAACTTTTTCAATCCGTATTTAAAAATTGCTTCCTGAGGTGGTAAATAACCAACAGTTAAACTTTCGCATAAATTGGCAATGTGTTTCGTCATCTCAAAAAAGGATAGATATTGCAACCTTTCCAATTTTTTCTCCCAATAAGCCATATCATCTTCCAAAGAAACTGGATTAAGAACGTTATTTTCGATAAACCATTGATAGGCTTTATCGGTGGGAATGCGGCCGGCTGACCAATACGGTTGTGTTAGATAATTTTTTTTGGTTAAAAAATTAAATTCTCTCCGAATGGTTGCCGGACTTAATTCTTTAAAATATTTTTTGGAAAACCATTTTGAACCAATCGGCTTTCTAAAACGATTGTATTCTTCAATAATTAAATTAAGGATTTTTTGTTGGCGTTCGGTTAGCATATTTTATATTATATTATAAAAATTAGCACTCTCCTGTCAAGAGTGCTAATTGCTTGAGATTAATAAAATTTATCTCAATTTGCATTCCTCAAAAAATTTTTTGATTATTTCGATTGTCTTTTTTAATTCTTCCTCCGAAAAACTTTTTATTTGGCAAAATTTCGGATCAATTGTTTTTTCGGCTTTAAAATTTTGAAGATAATAACGCTTGGCCGGCGCAATTTCTTTCGCAATTTCAACAATATCTTCTAAAGTATGAATGGTTGGTACTACTGTCGTTCTAAATTCATAATCAACCCCTCCTTTTTTAATTAAATTAATACTTTCCTTAATACCATTTAAATCTATTTTTTGTCCAGTAGCTAAATTATATTTTTCTTGGTTAAGCGGCGCTTTAATATCCATTGCTATATAATCGATCAATTTCTTTTCAATTAATTTTTTTAGAACCTGCGGCTGACTGCCATTGGTATCAAGCTTTATCAAAAAATTCATCTTTTTTATTTTTTTCAGAAAATCTTCCAAGTCTGGCTGAAGAGTTGGCTCTCCTCCACAAATTACAACTCCATCAAGCTCGTCTTTTCTTTCATATAAAAAATCAAGCACTTCCCGTTCAGAAATGCGCGGTTGTTTTTTAATTTTTTCTGGCAAAACCAATTCTGATGAATAACAAAAAGGACAGCGAAAATTACAACCAATTAAGAAAATGGTTGCTGCAATTTTGCCTGGATAATCAATTAATGTTGTTTTTTGGAGACCGCCAATTTCCATTGTTTTATCTTTTAACGCGGTCAATTTTTAATTCCGAAAATTTAATTTTAAATTCTTTTCTTTCTTTAAATTCTTGGCGCTTACCATAATTCCACTGCTGCACTGGTCTTAAATAGCCAACAACACGGGAATAAACCTCGCATGGTTGCTTAATGGTACAAAGCGGACATTCAAAATGCTCACCCGCAATATAACCATGAACCGGACAAATAGAAAATGTAGGAGTAACGGTAATATAAGGCAATTTGAATTTGTTAAAAACTTTTTTCACCAACGCCTTGACAGCATTACCATCTGGCAATCGCTCACCCAAGAAAAGATGCATAACACTTCCGCCAGTATATTTACAAGTTAACTCATCTTGCAATTTTAATGCTTCGAAAATGTCATCGGTATAATTTACGGGTAGCTGAGTTGAGTTGGTATAATACGGAACTTCTTTTGTGCCGGCCGTAATAATATCAGGATATTTTTGTTTGTCCTTCAAAGCTAAACGATAAGCAGTTGATTCGGAGGGCGTTTGCTCTAAATTATACAAATTCCCTGTTTCTTCTTGATATTTCACCAATCGATCGCGCATAAAATCTAAAACCTCTAACGCAAATTTTTGTCCTTTTCTCGAAGCGATGTTTTCACCAATAAAATTCAAAAGCGCTTCGTTCATCCCAACTAGTCCAATAGTTGAAAAATGATTCGCCCAATATTTACCACGCATCTCTTTGATGCCGCTCAAATAAAATCGGGAATAAGGATAAAGTCCTTTTTCTATAAAATTCTCAATGGTTTTTCTTTTTAATTCCAAACTTTCTTTAGCTAAATCCATTACATCAGCCAACCTCTTAAAGAATTCTTTCTTAGTTTTGGAGAGATAGCCGATGCGAGGCATATTAATAGTAACAACGCCAATTGAACCTGTTAAACTACCACTGCCAAAAAGCCCTCCCCCGCCGCGATTCATAAGTTCTCTTAAATCAAGACGCAAACGGCAACACATACTTCTAGCATCTTCTGGCTTCATGTCCGAATGAATATAATTAGCAAAATAATTAATTCCGTATTTAGCCGAGGCCTCAAAAATGCCTTCAAAAGCCGGCTCATCCCAAGGAAAATCTTTAGTAATATTAATAGTAGGAATCGGAAAGGTAAATGGCCGACCTTTAGCATCGCCTTCCATATATACTTCATAAAGCGCCTTATCCAAAATTTTCATTTCTTCTTCAAATTCGCTATAAGTTTCAAGTTGCGGCTTGCCACCAATAATTACAGAAGTGTTAGCAAAAGCCGGCGATGGTTTTAAATCCAAAGTGATATTACTAAATGGAGTTTGAAAACCAACGCGCGTTGGCACTGCCATGTTAAATAAAAATTCCTGCAACGCTTGTTTCACTTGCTGATAGTTTAAATTATCGTAACGGATAAAAGGAGCGAGCAATGTATCAAAATTAGAAAATGAAACAGCACCAGCCGCTTCTCCCTGAAGGGTGTACAAAAAATTAACAATTTGTCCTAAAGCAGCTCGGAAATGTTTTGGCGGTTTTGATTCTACTTTGCCATTAACACCACCAAATCCTTTAAGCAACAAATCGTATAAATCCCAACCAACACAATATGGCCCTAAAGTATCGAGATTGTGCAAATGAAAATCTCCAGATTCGTTAGCCTCGCGAATCTCTTTGGGATAAATTTTATTAAGCCAGTATTTTTTAATAACATGGGAAGTGATGTAATGATTGAGTCCTTGAAGCGAGTAAGTCATATTGGCATTTTCATAAACCTCCCAATCAATTTTTTCTAAATATCGATCAACATCCTCCACCGCTTCATCAGTAGCTTTCACCATTTCGCGAATTTTTCTTCTTTGTTCGCGATATAAAATATAAGCCTTGGCGGACTCAACTAACCCTTCCAAAATTAAAACTTCTTCCACTATATCTTGAATTTGTTCAACATTAGGAATTTCATCTTTTTTAAATCTTCTATTTAAAAATTCCAAAACTTTTTCCGTTAATTTTTTCGATAATTTGCCGTCACCTTGCTTGCTGGCTGTTAACGCCTTAAAAATAGCATCTTGAATTCTTTTTTCATCAAAATCAACTATCGACCCATCGCGTTTTTGAACTTTTAAAATATTATTTTTCATTTTTTAAAAATTTTAAAAATTAATGACCTTTTATTTTTTCTCTTTTTAAAATTTTAGAATTGAAAATTTTTTGGTTCAACCATAAAAATTGTGGATAACTTTCCCCACTTTACAAAAAAGACAAAATTTTTTTAATTTAACCAACTAAAAAATTAAAAAGCCAATCTATTAAAGGTGTAATAAAACGAAAACCAAAAAAGACCAAAAACATTACTAGCATTAAGCCGTATCGCTCTAAATTCCAATAAAATTGCTCATATTTGGAAGGCAAAAATGAATATAAAATACGCGATCCATCAAGCGGCGGAATAGGAATAAGATTAAAAACAGCTAAAAGAATATTAATGTAAATTATAATTGTCAAAAAATCGCCAAGAGGCGCTAATGAAACAATATTAAGAAAATGAATAAGACGAAAAATGAAGCTGAAAAATAGTGCAATTAAAAGATTGGTTAATGGACCCGATAAGCCGACAAGACCTATGCTCTTTTTGGGATTTTTTAATTGCAAGGGGTTAAATGGCACTGGTTTGGCCCAACCAAAAACAAAAGTGCCACCACTTAAAAAATATAAAAACAATGGAAACAAAAATGAACCCCAAATATCTAAATGAGCTATAGGATTAAAAGTTAAACGCCCTGCTCTTTTGGCAGTATCATCACCCAAATAATAAGCGGTATAACCGTGACTTAATTCATGAAGAATAACTGAAAACAATAAAACTAATAATTGAAAAATTAAAATAAAGGTCATAAAATTTGAAAAATTCTAAATTTAGTGTAAAATATTTTTAGTCGATTGAATCTTTTTAATTATGCGTCAGTGTGCTTTGTGCGGAAAATCTTATAAATATAGTATAGCACGAAAAAAAGTAAGAAGTAAATATAATCCAGTTAATCGCAAAAAAACCAAGGCCAATTTACAATGGGTCAGATTACCTTCGGGCAAAAGAGTATTGGCCTGTGTTCGCTGTATTAAAACATTAAAAAAGAAATCAGAAAGCAAAAAATAATTTTTGCTTTTTCTTGAAAGCGAGCGGGCTGTAGTACAACGGTAGTATACACCCTTGGGGTGGGTGCGACCCGGGTTCGACTCCCGGCAGCCCGACTTAAAATATATGGAAAAGTTTGAGAATTATTCTCTGAAAAATAATCAAAAAAAGCCAAAAAATGATTTGGACAATAAAGACAATAAAATTGTTATAAAAATTTTTGACTCTAAAAAAACGAAAACAAAAAATAAATATGAAGAACAGATTCAAAATGATCGTCGCAAAATTGAATATGTAAAAAAGACAATAGAGGAAGATTTAAAAATTTATGAAACTGGTCAAAAATCAAAAGCAAAAATATTCGATCCAATTTTAGAATTCGCTAAAATCCGACTTTTGCCGAAAGAAAAACGCAAAGAAGCAATAAAAGATTTTAAAAAACAATTGATAGATCAACGCTGGGGCTGGGCGGAGTGCCAATCACTCATTGAACATTTGATTGAAGTTAAGCCCGATATTGAAAAAGATTTTCTAATGTCAAAAGTGATAAAATTTTTCCAATATAATTATGGTTTTTGCGATTGGCAAATTAAAAAGGCTGAAGATATTTTAAATACTTATTATCAATATCGGGAATCAGCCAAAAAAGCTTTTGAAAAATGGACCGACAAATTCGAATTGGTCAAAAATCTGACTGAAATTAATTTTCCCGAGAGTGAAAGAAAGAATTTTAAAATTAGTTTGGGATTAATGAATCTTATTATTGTTACCAATGCAGAGAATGCAAGCAAAATTTATTACCAAACCGAAAACCCAATTAACATCAAACTTGAAGATTTCAAAGTCTTAGGTTTTGTCAAACCACCACAATTTATTGAAGGCGAAGTTTTGTATGCAATTATTAATCAATCTAGACAACCTTCTTATGATAAAGAAGGCTTTGTAACTAAATTACACGAAGAGCAACATTTCAAAAATGCTATTTTTGAAAAAATATTTTTTGTTACTCGCACTGCTGCCAATGCAAATATTTTTTTAGACTTATACGAAGAAGAGACTTTAAAAAATCCAGAAAACAAGCAATATCGAAAATTCTTATTAAAAAATTACGCCCTAAATCAACTTCGCATGGCCCTTGATCGAACAAAAGATGAAATATTTGCTTATACGAAAAGTATTGCCCCGGCTAGTTTAGATTATAAATTTGTTACTCATCTTTTTATTGGAAAAAATGCTGCTTATAATTATGCCAAAAAATTTTTTAATAAGGGTTTAAAAAACGATGCCTTTTATCAAGAATTTTTTAACAATTTTTTCAAAAAAGACTATCCGCAAATTATTAGAAAAAGTTGTCGAGCTTTTTTGGACCTAGTTAATTTTATTCAAAAGCAAAAGGGAGAAAAAATTAATGCCTTAGAAAAAGCTCGTTTGTTTTTGATTGATAAACCCCTAATTGATTGGCCAAAATTGATTGGCCAAAAGTGGTTAAAAGGTTTATTGAGGCCAAATCAGCATAAGTAGAAAAAATTTAATAATATCACTTGTTAATTTGACAAAATTTTTTTATACTTTAAACAAGGGTCGTTTCATTAAAGGCCGTTTCATTTATTAAATAATATGTCTAAAAAAGCTAATTTTATTATTGTTGGATTATTAATCATTGGTTTTGGGTTGTTTAGTTCACAAATTGGCGCGGCCCAGCAAAACCGCAACCAATCACCAAAAACAACCCCCACTCCAACAACCATCACCATTCCTGGCCTTCAAAAGATTCAGGAAAGAAACTTAATTCAAACACAAAACCAAGGTCAACAAACTAACATTCAACAACAAACTCAAGAAAATAACGAGGTTCAAAATCAACAACCAACCACAACACCAACTCCCCCCTTGCCCAATGCGCGACCAAACAAAGTTTTAAATCCGCGCAGTGAAACTGCTCGGGAACATATGAGTATTGTCGCTCAAAAAGTCGAACAATTATTGGCGGCCACCACTACCGAAATAACAGGCATTGGCCAACAAATCAGAGAAATTGCTCGTACACAAAAAGAAGTCCAGCAACAAATTCAAGAACAATTTCAAAAAATTGATAGTCGTCCAAAATGGCTAAAAGCAATTTTTGGTCCTGTTTATTCGAGTATCGAACAAATTAAAAAACATCTAGAACAAAATCAGGTGCGCATTCAACAATTGGAACAAATAATGACTCAGTTGACCAATGAGGGAGAAAAACAACTCGTTCAAGAAATGATTAATGCCTTAGTTCAGCAAAATACGGTTCTTCAAAATTATCTTAATAATGAAGAACAAACTTCTTCGTTGTTAGGAAAGATTTTGCAATTCTTCTTTAGAAAAAGAACTGTGGCTCCAACAATTACACCAACTCCAACCCCTACCCCAACACCAACACCTGAATCAACCCCAACACCGACTGCCACTCCAACACCAACTCCAACTTCAACCCCTTCACCAACTCCCACCGCAACACCGACTCTCTAATTAAAAACCTAAACCACTTAAACTAAAAAGCGACTGTCCGTCGCTTTTTAGTTTTTATTTTTTGTTGATTACATTTCTTCTGGAACAGAAATATTTAATAGCTTTAATCCTTTTTCTAAAACTAAAAGCACTGATTTAATCAAATCAATTCTAGCCGCCCGCAAATTCTCATTTTCGGTTTTTAACACTGGCACTTCATCATAAAACTTATTAAATAACTGCGCTAATCCTTCTAAATAACCACAGAGAAAGTGTGGTGAATTTTCTTTTTGCGCACGCAAAATAACGTTTGGGAAAAACATTAATTTTTTAATAAGCTGATATTCTATTGGGTTTTCAAATAAAATATTCCCCTTGTTTTTTATGTTTATTCCCTCCTTTTCTACTTTTTTAAGAATTGATTTGATTCGTACACAGCTATATTGTAAATATGGCGCGCTGGCCGCCTCAAAATTCAACACTCTTTCCCAATCAAAATCGATATTTTGTAAACGCGAAGATCGCAAACTATTATAAATCACCGCCGCTAAACCAATCATTTCAGCAATCTTTCTAGCTTTTTTAGACGGCATCTTTGGATTTTTCTTAATGATAACTTTTTCCGCTCTTTCAACAGCTTCATTTAATAAATCTTCCATTTCAATCAAACTACCTTTGCGCGTTGCCATTTTTTTACCTTCAATCAAAATCAAACCAAAAGGCACATGCTCAGCCTGTTTACTTTCGGTTAAATATCCCATTGCCTTCGCCAAAGCAAATAATTGCTGAAAGTGTAATGACTGTTCACTACCAACAACATACAAAAGTAAATTCAAATTAAATTTTTCAAAACGTAATTTCAGCGCGGCCAAATCGCGACTCAAATACAAAGTTGAACCATCTTCTTTTCTTAATAAAAATGACGGCAGATTATCCAAATTTTCCACCACCACCAATTGATTATTTTGTTTGGCAATCCCCTTTTCAATCGCCTCATTAATAACATTATCAACCTCACTCAAAAAATAACTTTCGCCCAAATAAATATCGAAATTAATTCCTAATCGCTTATAAACTTTTTGGAATGCCTTAACGCTTAAATCCCTAAATTTTTTCCAAAGATTCAAAAGTTTTTGATCACCTTGTTCCAAACGATTAAACAATTCTCTTGCTTCTTCAATTAATTTTTCATTTTTGCTCGCTTCTTCAAAAAATCGGACATATAAATTTTTTAATTCTTGAACAGGTTCTTTTTTAATTTTTTCATCATCGTCCCACTGAAAATACGCCCAAAGCAAAGCACCAAAATTTGTACCCCAATCACCTAAATAATTATGACGAATCACCTGAGCGCCGGTTTCCTCATAAATATTTCCTAAAACTTGCCCGATAATTGTTGATGGCAAATGATTTAAACCAATTGGTTTGGCAATATTTGGAGAAGAATAATCAATTAAAACTCTAAGATTTTTATTAATATTACTTTCCCCGAATTTCTCTCCTAAAAGAATAATTTGATCTAAAATTTCGGTATAAATTTCTTTTTTGAGAATAATGTTAATGTAAGCGCCTTCACATCTAACTTGTTCAATATATTTTTTATGCTCATTATTGTTAATTAAATTAACAATTTCTTCGGCTAACAACAAAGGAGATTTTTTTAATCTTTTCGCCAAACCAAAACAGGCAAAACATAAATCACCTTGAATATAAGCCGGTGGTTCTTCCAATAAAATTTCGTCTTCTTTAATTTCCGGAATTGTATCTTTCAATACAAATTCAATTTCATTCTGGATTTTAGACAAAAAATAAACCTCAAAATCTTGCTTCCCATGAATTTCATTCAGTTTCGTTTTTAACAATTCAATATTTTTTTCTTCTTTCTGGTAATATTTTTGAAGAAAATTAAAAAGTTTTTCGGAATTATTAGTCATATTCTTCTGCTTTATTATATTATAAGTGATAATTTCAATTTATTAAACCCTTTTAAAAAACTTGAAAAAGCTACTAATTTTGATAAAATTTTAAAACAGAGGGCCGTTAGCTCAGTTGGTCAGAGCGCCTCATTTGCAATGAGGAGGTCAGCGGTTCGAATCCGCTACGGTCCACTCAAAAAACCGCCTCTGGCGGTTTTTTGAGTGATTTTTGCTAAGTAATGCAGAGTTTTCTTTGGGTAAAATCGGAAAATTAAAAACATTCGAGAAAGAAAAAATATAATGGTTCAGAATAATTACATAAAACCGCCTCAGGGGCGGTTTTATGTAATTAACAAAGAAAAAGTTTTGGTTGATTTATCTTAAAATCCTATCTTCTCTTTCTCTTTCCTCTGCAACGCGAATGTTTAATTCTTGATCAGCTTTAACATGAATCCACAATTCTGTGGCTTCTTCTTCTAATTCTTCTGGTGAAAGATTGGGATTGGCTGTTAAAATATCGCTTTTTAAGGATTCTATTTCTTTTTTGTCTTCTTCATCTAATTTGCCTTCCTCAACCATTTTGCGATATTTATTTTCAAATTCAGTGCGCATTCTTTCTAAATTCTCGGCCTCATCTTGTTCATACGTCTCTAATAAGCGCTCACTTAATTCGTCTTTTTTCTTTGACGGAAATTTGTCTATACCACTCATATTTTTTTATATTAATAATTTTGACCTTTTAATTCTATTATAATGAAATTTAAAAAATAGTAAAACAAAAAGGGCTGTCAGCAGCCCTTTTTTCTTAAAAATGGATGTTTCTGTTTGTCTAATACTAACTCGATCCACATTACCTTGCCCTCCTCAAAATGACATATTAACTTCAACTTTGATTTCAGCTCTTTTTCAATAATTTTTTTTAATTCATAAACTCTTTCAATAAACCTCTCCTCTTTCTCTCTTTTTTTCCTCTCCACTGCGCAGATAAAAAAAGCCATTTTTTTCCTCCTTTTAGATTTTTAATAAACTTTTTTTATTTTGTTAATTTAATCTTTTTTGTCAAGATTGCGAAAAATAAGAGTATACTCCCCTTTTACACCATCTTTTTCAATTTCCTCAATAACCTTTTCAATATTGCCGCGATAAATTTTCTCAAATGTTTTGGTTAATTCTTTACCAACCACAATTTCTGCTTCTGGCATAAAACCTTTTATTTCTTGAAGTGTTTTGATTAAACGGTATGGCGATTCGTAAAGAATTACCGGATATAAAGAGTTTTTTATTTCTTCAAAAAATTTTTTTCTTTTCTTTTTGGCTGGGGGAAATCCCAAAAATAAAAATCTATCCATTTTAAAAGCCGAGGCGCTGGCTAAAGCCAAACCAGCATTTGGTCCAGGAACAGGAATAATTTCCACTTCCGGCAATTCATCCAAAATTTTTTTAATTAGCTCATTTCCGGGATCAGAAATGCCTGGCGTGCCAGCGTCTGAAATCAAAGCTAAATTATTTCCTTCTTTCAATAATTTAATAATTTGCTCAATTTTGGTAATTTTGCTGTGTTGATGATAAGAAATTAATGGTTTTTGAATTTGATAATGACTCAAAAGTTTTAAAGAATGCCTGGTGTCTTCACACAAAATATAATCAACTTCTTTTAAAGCCTTTAGTGCTCTGAAGTTGATATCTTTTAAATTACCAATGGGAGTAGCAACAATATAAAGTTTCATTTTTATTTTGTCTCAAGCGACTGGGGAATGTAAAGATTTTTTGGATCCCACAAAAGCCAGCCATTATAAAATTGACAATTGCTCTCGCCTATCTCCTCCTCTGGGCATAAAGAATCATAAACGGCTTTCTTTTCTTTTTTTATCATATTGGCATCATAAAGAGCACCTAAATCAAAACTTTGCAGCCAAGGCCTTAATTGAGCCAAAAAAACATTGGTAGCATTATTTTGCAATTGTTTTTGTTTGAAATTCTCTATTTTTTGTAAAGCAGTATCTAAAGAATATTTAATAACTTCATAAGGATAGGCGCCGGGATTCTGATAACCATTAAATCCATTAGCATAATGTGAAGGATAAACCATTGGGCAAACATAATCGAAATATGGCAATGCATCTTCTAAAATTTGACCGATGCCCAAATCACCATTATTAATCGTAGTTAAACCAAACAAATCTGCTGAAATTTTGATACCCCATGGTCTAATGTTTTGGGAAAGATAAGAAAAGAATTCTTTAATTATTTCATTTTTGGGTTTTTGCTTGTCGTAAAAAGGAAATTCCAAATCATGTAAATTACCGTCTGACGGGAAACGAATATAATCAAAATTTAACTCATCAAAACCTAAACGCATGGCTGCTTTAGAAATAACAAAAATATAATTCCAAACTTCAACCGATGCTGGATCAACCCAACTTAAGCCTTTATTATCTTTCCATAAAGTTTTTGTCATTTTACTCTTAATCGCTAAATCCGGTCGATTCTTTGCCAAAATCGGATCTTGAAAAACAGCAATTCTAGCAATGGTATAAATTCCTTCATCGTGTAACTGCTTAATTAATCCTTCTAAATCTTTAATAATAATTTTTTCCGTGCCAAACTTTTTTAAATAATCGGATTTGGTATCGAACAAAATATAGCCACTGTAATCTTTAATATCAATAACAACGGCATTCAACTCAGTTTTTTTGATCAAATCGATTAATTCTTTAACGCGTTTTTGATCGGCGGCCGTGTAGGCAGTCAAATAAATTCCTTTAATAATTTTTGGTGGATTTTCTAATCGCAAATTTTGTTTTTCGCTCAAATCTACAATTTGGCCTTCGGTATTAAAAATAAAAGAAAGATGACTAACATCGAAAACTTTTAGAAGCAGGACAATCAAAATGCCTAATAAAACAATAGCAATCACAATGCCTCCTTTTAACAACTTGTTTCTCATAAATTTAATTTATTTTATCAGAAAAATATTTTTTAGCAATTTTCTTTGATTTTGACAGAAAAAAAGTTAAAATAAAAGTGTTATGTCTTATCTAGCTTTATATCGCCGCTATCGTCCAAAAAATTTTCATGAATTAATTGGTCAAAAACCAATTATTCAAACACTAACAAACGCATTACTAACTAAACGCATTTCGCATGCCTATCTTTTTTGCGGTCAACGCGGAACAGGAAAAACGACTATTGCCCGACTTTTTGCCAAAGCCTTAAATTGTGAAAATCGCAAAGAAAATGAATTTGAACCTTGCAATCAATGTCAATCATGTATTGAAATTAATGAAAATCGCTCTTTGGATTTAATTGAAATTGATGCTGCTTCCAATCGCGGCATTGACGAAATTAGAAATTTGAAAGATGGCATTCGTTTCGCTCCTATTAAATCAAAATATAAAGTTTTTATTATCGATGAAGTGCATATGCTAACAAAAGAGGCGTTTAATGCTTTGCTTAAAACATTGGAAGAGCCACCCGCTCATGCTATATTTATTCTCGCCACAACCGAACCTGAAAAATTACCAGCAACTATTATTTCCCGCACCCAGCGTTTTGATTTCAAAAAATTATCCATTAATGAAATAATGGAGCGTTTAAAAAAATTAAGTGAGTCTGAAAATATTACTATTACCCCCGAAGCCCTCAAAGAAATTGCTTTGGCGGCCGAAGGAAGTTTACGCGATGCTGAATCACTCCTTGATCAACTAATCAGTCTCGGCTATAAAGAAATTGATTTAGATGTTTTGGAAGAAATTCTCGGGCATATTAATTTTGAAAAGGTAGCTGAATTTCTTAATTACTTATTAGAAAAAGATGTTAAGAATGCTTTAATTTTTATTAATAAAATTTATGAAAATGGCGTTGATTTAATTAATTTTGGTCGCTTATTATTAAAAATTTTGCGTCAAACCCTTCTTTTAAAAATCAATCCGCAAATAGAAAATATCATTAAAGATGAATTTACTCCAGACCAATTTATTAAAATTCAGTCGTTTAGCCAAAAATTTTCCTTAAACGATCTTCACAAAATAATTGATTTGCTCATCCGCATAAAAGAGCAAATAAAATACTCCCCCATTCCAACATTACCTTTAGAATTGATTATAATTCAATATTGCGAAGGGTCGAAATAAAAAATTTTTTATGATTCAAAAAGATTCACTCTACGGCTATTATCTCAGTTATGATGATGAAACGGCTTATGATGGATTTGCTTATTTGAGAGACAGACTAGACCAAAGTGAAGTAATTGTTTTCTTCCATGAAGCAAGCCGGGTTGGAAAGGCAGATTTTGAAGATGATTATGGCAGAGATTATACTTTAATAAAAAATGATGATGGAACATTCACCATTACCCGACGTTAAAATCTTGCTAATTTTTGGATTTTTAATATAATGAAATTTAATTGCCGGGTCGTCTAACGGTAGGACAGCGGCCTTTGGAGCCGTTAATCTTGGTTCGAATCCAAGCCCGGCAGCAATTTCAAAATCCCGCCTTTGTGGCGGGGTTTTGTTCAAATTATTTAAAAATTTTGAGGTAAATAAAAAACTACCCTCAAATTTTCCTTTGGGGGTAGTTTAAAATATAACAAAAGATTTCGATTAGCTCTAGGGAATGTAATACTCAGTTATTTTTGTAACTATGCCATTTTGGATTCTTAACCTGTAAGGCACACTCTTCAAATGAGTACAACAGGGTTGATCGTTTTTCAAATTAGGAGCGCAAATAGGATTATTTCCCCAAAAGCTTTTGAATATCTCATAGCTAATTTTTTCATTCGTTTCCATATGACATTGTCCAGAACCATAAGTCTGCATTATAATTTGAACGTCATTAGAAATTTCAAATGTCCTTATTTTTGAATTTTGATTTCTGATATAATATCCATCTGGGGCACAAAGACCAAACTTACCATAACCAGAAGAAATATCAAATTTTTCTAATTCTTCCAAAAGTTGAGAAGTATTTTCTCCAATAAAACATTCTCCATCTTCAATTGCTGCTCTTATTGCATCTTTGCCAGTCAACCATTGAACGTAATCAATATCCAAATATCTTTTCCCATTTTGCTCATAAACAGCTTTTATATATCCCAATGGTCTTTCTTCTTCCATACTTTTTACACATTCCTCTTTGGTATTAAAAACTCTTAACCCTTCATACATATAAGCACCACAAAAGGCTTTTGGTCCTTGACAAGAATTGGTATTGTCATCATACCAGTAAAAATTTTGACAGGAAGAAGAAAGAGAAATTGTAGGAAGGGGAGAATTTTTACAGCCATAAAGAGAATTCAATTTCTTTCGAGTGGTAAGACCAGCATAGCCAGTGGGATATTTTAAACCTAAAGGATCCAGGATTTCCGAACGATACTTTTCTTGAAAAGCAGAAACAGCAGAAGCAGTTGCTTCTCCATATTCATTTTTTGCCTTTTCGGTTTCCAAATTAACAGCTAAACCTTCTTTAGTAAGGGCAATATGTAAAGCTTCTACTTCTTTTCCTTGATCATCTATTTTTAAATTTTTATTGAAATCCCAACACCATTCTGATGTCGATTTTTGATTAATATTTTTTATCTGTTCTTGAATCTGTTGAATTTGGCGTAATAAATTTTCTATCTTCGTCTGTAATTCTTGCAGGGTGAATGCCTGAGAATGATGGGTATAAAAAGGAAAGAAAAGAAAAATTCCTAAGAGAATTAAAGAGGCTTTTTTCATAGAAAAAATATTTGGTTAACCAATTTTTAAAATTTAAACTTCCTTTTCGATTTCATTAGTTCGACCTTTAATTTTACTAATGAAACCTTCTAATATAATTTTAGTAATTTTTTGAGTTGGGATCAAGTGGCTTAATCCACATTGTCTTTTTTATGAAATTATATATCGATTAATCTTAAAATTGAACTATCGCTAATTTTTGAAGAAATATAATAAAGTTTAATTAAAAGGATAGGATCAATGGAATGTCCGCGAAGTAAATCGAAAAAAGTAGGAGCAAAGTGAAAATTCTCCTTCTCCGAACTTTCCTTCCCTTCTTCCCCACTTAATCCAATTTTTCAAAAATCCAGATATTTTTCTTAGTTTTTATTGACGATCCCCTTACGGCAATTATTATAGAAAATGTGGTTTTGGTTAAAAATTTCTATAGCCATGACAAAAATAACCAGATTAATTGAATTCAAGAATAAAAAAGGAAATGTTTTAAGAGGTGTTTTGGTTTCGACAAAGAACCCCAGCAAAAGAGGGGTTATTTTTTTACACGGTTTTGAAAGAGTTTCTACTACGGAGAAAAAATTTACTCGTTTGGCTAATGAACTGATTAAATGGAAAATTGTTTCTTTTAGATTTGATTATACTGGTTGCGGCCTTTCAGACGGTGACTTTAGATATACCACTGTTAAATCTATGAGAGATGATTTTGATAAAGCTTTGATATCTTTTAAAGAAGCTGTGAATCTCGAAGATGTGGTGGTAGTTGTTCATAGTGTTTCTGCTTGTGTGGTAGCAATTTCTAAATGGTTTGATAAATTTTCAAAAATAATCCTTCTTGCTCCCGCCCTTAATCAAAAAGGCCTTTCGCGATATTGGTATGTGAAATCAAAAAATCCTGAGGAAAAAATAAATTGGAAAAATTATAAAAATTTTCTAGATGAAAGGGGGTTTGAAAAATATTGCGAAATAAAAAATAGGATGACAAAGACGAATTATATTTTAAACAATTATTTTTTGGAAAACAAAAACAAAGATTATTCACTCTTTTTTAAAAAATATAAATCAAAAGTTCTCCATATTCATGGAGATAAAGATGAAAAAGTTCCTTTAAATAGTTTAAATGTTGATTTCCCGCATAAAATCATAGTTAGAAATGGTGATCATGATTTAGAAAGGCCCGATATGATGAAGCAATGGATTAAAAGATGCGTTAATTTTATAAAAAAATAATATCGAAACTAAATCTCTTTTTAACTCGAAAAAAACATATTAAGTGATTATCTATCAATCAAAATCCCGCCTTTGTGGCGGGGTTTTGATTGTCAAAAATTTTTAGAAATGTTAAAATTTCTTTAACATGATTCTCTCTGATCGAGATATTAAAAAATTAATTAAAGAAAAGAGGTTGATTTTTAAGCCATCTTTAACCAGCGATCAAATTGGACCGGCTTCAATTGATTTAAAATTGGGGCCTGTTTTTAAATCCTTTAACATTGCCAAACATCATCTTTTAGACATTAAAAAGGGATTGCCCAAGAATGACTTTATTATTAAAAGACGATTAAAAAATGGTGAAAGTTATATTCTCCATCCCAATTCTTTTGTTTTGGCTGCTACTTTAGAATATATAAAAGTTCCTGACGATATTGTTTTGCGGGTTGAAGGCAAAAGTACTTTGGCACGAATGGGCATTTTGGTTCATACCGCTGGTTTTGTTGATCCAGGTTTTGAAGGAACATTAACTTTGGAAATTTCTAATCAATCAGAGTTGCCTGTTGCTTTATATCCGGGAATGTACATCTGCCAGATTGCCGTGGAATATCTTTCTTCTCCCGCTGAAGTGCCCTATAATAAACGCAAAAAATCTCTTTATTCAAAACAAAAAGAGCCAACAACTGCCAAAACGAACAATTTATTTGATTCCATCAATCAAAAATAAGCCTTTTAATCTTCTCTATTTTTTCTTGGCAGGATTTCTCGCCTTTTTTCAAAACACTTTTTCGGTGTTTGATAAAATCAATTAGATTATAACCTTCAACATCTGGTTCAATGATAATATCGGCTTCTTTGATGTCTCTTTTGGCTAATTGATAAAGCATTATTTCAGCTGAACGATTTCCAATAAAAGAAAGGCCGATTTTTTTAAAACGCTTAGGCTGACGTTGTTTTAAAGCGCCATATAAATTCACAGCAATCACAATATCGGCGCCCATTTCTCGTAAAGGCTGAACCGGTACAGGCATCACCATTCCACCATCAATTAATAACTTCCCTTCTCTTTTCACAGGCGGAAAAATCACTGGCACAGAAATGCTAGCTTGAATAGCCGACATTAAATCACCATCTTTCATTATTTCTGCCTCACCAGTTTTTAAATTGGTGGCAACGATTGCTAAAGGAATTCTTAAATTTTTAAAATCATTTGCTTTAATATGTTCCCGAATAAAATTTTTAATTTTTTGCCCTCGCAACAAACCTTTTTTCAAAGAAGGATCCAACAATCCCATTCCCTTTTTTAAATCAGTATTCAAAACGATATTTTCCAAAATACGGCTATTTTGAAAATAAGCATAGAGGGCACCGACTAAAGCACCAATACTTGTTCCAGCAATAAAATCAATAGGGATATTGTTTTCTTCTAAAACTTTAATTACACCAATATGAGCAATGCCCTTCAGAGCACCACTACCCAAAGCTAAGCCAACTTTTTTTCTTTTTTCTGTCATAAAAAATATTATAACATTTATTTTAAAAATTTGTATTTCAAAAGTGTTATTAAAGCAATAAGACCATCTTTAAATTTTATCTTTTTGCCCTCTTGAAACGTACGAGGGTAATAATTAATAGGTACTTCTTTAATCATTCCCCCCTTTTTTAAAATTTTAGCCGTCACTTCCTCACAAAACTCAAAACCATTACTTTCTAAATTTAAATTCTTAATTATTTCTGATTTAAACATTTTGTAACCAGTATTAATATCGGTTAAATGAGCGCCAAATAAAAAATTACAAAAAGTAGTAATTAATTTTCCGCCCAAAAAATAAAAGAAATAACCCCGTTTGGTATTTTTATCAAGATTGCGCGAACCATAAACAACCTCATAACCCTTTTCAGCCATTGCTAAGAGCTTTGAATAATCTTTTGGATCATATTCTAAATCAGCATCTTGAATCAAAACATAATCGCCAGAAACATAATTTAAAGCCGTTTTAATTGCCGCACCCTTACCCTGATTAGTGGGATGTTTTAGATAAATAAAAGAAATTTGCGATTTTAAATTGTTAATTATTTGGTCGGTTTTATCTTTTGAGCCATCATTAACAATAACAATTTCTTTTTGCCAATTACCAATCGCCGCCTCATTAACGCGCTTTAAAATTTCTTTAATAGTTTTTTCTTCGTTAAAAACTGGAATAATAATACTTAATTTCATATTTTATTTTTGTAATTGCTTTAATAAATCGAATTCTTTTTGATAAAGATTGTTTAGAGGGTCAAGTTCAAGGACTTTTTGAATATAATCGAAGCTTTGTTTAATGTTTCCTTCTCCTTTATAGATCTGGGATAAAATAAAGTAGATATCAGCACGAGATCCAATTGTTAAATATGCTTCTAAAATTTCTTTGGCTTTGTTCAACTCCTTTTGTTCCCAATAAATTTTAGCCAAAAAAATGTAGGAGTAAAAAAATGTTTTGTCTTTTTCAATAGCTTGTTTTAAATAACTTTCGGCCTTTTGGTAATCGCCAATCTTTGAATAATAGAGAACACCCAAATTGTGATAAGCAATTGGATTTTGTGAATCAATTTTGGTCGCTTCTTTATAAGCTTGTTCGGCTAATAAAATTTTGTTTTGTTTTTCAGCTTCAATTCCTAAATTATTCCAAATGCGATAACTGGTTGGATTATGCTCTATAATTTGTTGATAAAAATAAACGGGGTCGCGCCAGTCCAAATTACGAATTACAGTTCGAATGGATAAAAATATCAAAAAAATTATCAAAACAATAACGCCGATTTTTTCTAATTGATATTGTTTTAGTAATTTTTCCATTATCCAAAACAGACTTAAAAAAATACCTATTAATGGCAAATACAGCCAATGTTCATAAATCAATCCACTAACAGGAATTAAAATATTACTCATTGGAAATAACGCCACCAAAAACCATAAAATACCCAAAGAAAAAATATAATCTTTATTGAAATATTTAATTAATAAAAAAACGATAATAGCAAAAATAAATATACCCAATAACACTAGCGGATCAAAAATGCTTTTAGGAATAGCAATTTGCCTTTCCATATAAAGATCTATAGGCATAAACATAAAATTGAAATAAAATGGAAGAGTTTTAAAAAATGTCAAAAGGCGTATATCTATGCGTTTGGTAAATAAATTCTCCTCATTATATAAATTAAGCGTGTTTTTAAAATTAAGTACTGTCAGACGCAAACCAAAATAAACCAAAGCAACAATAAAAAATGGCAATAAATAAATGATGATTTTCCGAAATTGTATTTTTTGAACTTTAATATACGGTAAACCAATTAAAAACATAATAGCCGGAGTGATAATGGCCGTTTCTTTGCTCATTAAAGAAAAAATATAACAAAAGATCGAAACAATTAAAAATTTGATTTTTCCTTTTTCTAAAAGATTAATGAAAAAATAAGTGGAGAGTAAAACAAAAAATGCTGACAACGGATCACCAATTCCAGAAACATAACTAACGGCTTCTGTTTGTACTGGATGAATAAGAAAAACTAAAGCAATTAAGAAAGCAGGGGTTTCTTTTTTAAGAATTTTTCTCAAAATAAAAAATAATAACAACGCATTTGAAATATGGAAAATAATATTAATAAGATGGTAACCTACGGGATTGTCTTGCCACAAATGCCAACCCAGAGAAAAAATCACTAATATCATTGGCCGCCAGTAATCGCTTAAAAGACCAGCTCCGGCAATTAAATTTTCACTAAAAAACTTTGGCCAGTAAGCCCAATTTTGAATGTAGAAATTATGTAAAATACCATCATAATCATCCCAAAACAAAGGGCTGTGCAAAACATTAAGATAAAGCAAAAATCCCACTAAAATTAAAATGATGATTTTGGTGGTTTTCTTGCTGAAATAAAATTGAATAGTTTCTTTCATATTTTCCTAAAGCAATCCAAAGGTATTTATTTAAATATTAACAAAGTTTTTTATTTTTAAAAAATCATTTATAATAGTAATGTATGGAAAAAATAGAAATGAATATATCAAACAAAAAAGAGAATCTTAAGGAATCAAAAGGTTTAGAAAACGTTATTGAAATATTAAAAAATGAGGCAGAGAAACTTAATCAATTAGGGATTCCTGTTGATGAGGAATGTCGATTAAAGATAGAAAAATTTAACAATTACCCCAAAGAAAAAATTTTCTATGATAAAGTTCGAGAAGATCGATTTAAAGAAAAATTCAATTATGAAGATCGAAACAAGTCTTTGGGAGAAAAATTTGAGAAATTAAAAACAGCCCTTTTCCAAAAATATTTAGCAGAAGAGTTTATTGTTTGTCGAACGAGTTTTTTTGATGATGTTTTAAATGGTGTTGATAATATTATCTTGGACAAAGAAACTGGCAATATCGTGTGTGCTCTTGATGAAGTATGCGATATTCATAGTAAGCGCTATGAGGATAAAAGAAAAAAGGTTTTAGACGTTAATAAAATGGGCGGCGCGGAAATTGAATATGGCTTTAAATTTGACGTTAAAGATAAAAAAATCTCTCTAACCAAACTCTCTAATGTCCCTTTGTTTTTACTCGGCCTCAATGAAAATTATGTTAATAATTGCCTTAAACACTTCGGAAGTAATGATAAATTTAACCGCGATATTTTAACTTTCTTTATTCAATCCTTAAAACAACAGGCGGATTTATTAATTAATACCTGTCCAAAAAATTCAGAAATCTCCAAAAACATCGCCAATTTTCAAAAAGTTTTAAACAAACTTATTGGCCATTATAATTTGCAAACCAATAGAAAATAATGGCAGTTTTTTTCAAAAAAATTAACAAAACTAAAAATATTCAATGTTTGGCTTGTTCGCATTATTGTCAAATTAAAAATAATTCAACTGGTATCTGTGGGGTGAGGTTAAATACTGATGGAAAACTTACTCCTCTAACCTATGGCAGACCCGTATCTGTCAATATAGATCCTATCGAAAAAAAACCGCTTTTTCATTTTTTGCCCGGCAGCGAAATTTTTTCTTTCGGTACTTTTGGTTGTAATTTCCGCTGCGCCTTTTGTCAAAATTGGGATATCAGCCAATTTCCAAAATTAAATAAAGAATTTACAAAAATAATAGCAGAAACAAAAGAAACTTGGCCACCCGAAAAAATTGTTGAATATTGTTTGGAAAATAAACTACCATCTATTGCCTACACTTATAACGAACCAACAGTTTTTATTGAATATGCATATGACACAATGGTTCTGGCTAAAAAACATGGATTAAAAAATGTTTTTGTTTCCAATGGCTATCAATCAAAAGAAACAATCAAAGCAATTGCTCCTTATCTTGATGCAATTAATATTGATTTAAAATCTTTTGACGATAAATTTTATCAAAAAATCTGTGGAGCCAAACTAGAACCTGTTTTAGAAAATATTAAAAAGTTTCATCAACTAAAAGTTTGGGTGGAAATTACAACTCTGATTATTCCTCAAGAAAATGATTCAGAAAAAGAATTAGAAGCAATTGCCGATTTTATTGCAAAAATTGATATTGATATCCCTTGGCATATTTCCAGATTTTTCCCCGCCTATCAAATGAGCAATTATCCACCAACTGATTTAAGTACGCTCCAAACTGCGTATAAAATTGGTAAAAATAAAAAGTTAAATTTCGTTTATTTAGGAAATGTTAATGAAGAAGGATTTGAAAATACTTATTGTCCCAATTGCCAAACCTTGTTAATCAAGCGCTCGGGTTATGAAATAGAAATACAGCCTGATTTCCAAAATGGTCGCTGTTTGAAATGCGGCAATAAAATTCATGGAATTTGGAAATGAATCTGATATTCGTCAACCAGCTGTGGCGGGGTTATTTTATCCTCAAAGCGCCTCACAATTAAAAACAATGGTTGAAAAATTTTTGGATGCGGCGACAGTAATCAAAACAATTAACCCCAATAAAATCAAAGCTTTAATCGTTCCGCATGCGGGTTATATTTATTCTGGCCCCACCGCTGCTTCCGCATATAAATATCTTCAAAAAATAAAAACAAAACCTCAAAAAATAATTCTAATTGGTCCATCACATCAAGTTGCTATTAATGAATTTGTTTTTACTAACCTAAAATATTGGGAAACTCCTTTGGGCAAAGTCGAATTAATACCCCCGCCACGCAATTACCCCATCAATAATTTAGCTTTTCAATATGAACATTCATTAGAAGTACAATTACCCTTTCTCCAAACAATACTTCCTTCTTTTAAAATTTTACCTATTTTAATAAATGACAACGTTTTTGCCAAAAAATTAACTCAATTTCTTTTTTCAATTTTTGATTCGCAAACTATAATTATCATTAGTAGTGATTTGAGTCATTATTATCCTTTAGAACTAGCCGAAAAAATTGACAGCAATTGCCATAAAGCAATTCTTCAATTAAATATTGAAGAAATAAAACATATCGAGGCGTGTGGCCAAGCAGGAATTTTAGCAGTTGCCCTTCTTGCTCGAAAAATGAATTGGCAAACACACTTAGTTCAATATCAAACTTCTTATAATGAAACTGGTGATAGTAGTAATGTCGTCGGCTATGGTGCTTATCTTTTCACTGAAAAATGACCCAAAAATCACTTCCAGAAAAAGATAAAAAATTTTTACTTTCTTTAGCTCGGAAAAGCATCGGATTTTTTTTAGAAAACAATTCGTTTCTCAAACTGTCTGATAACGAAATCCGGTCATTGTCGCCGGTCTTAAAAGAAAATCGCGCTACTTTTGTGACCTTAACTGAAAACGGTTATTTGCGAGGTTGCATTGGTCATTTGGAAGCCGTTCAACCCCTCTTTGAAGATGTTATTGAAAACGCTGTCAACGCTGCTTTTTTTGATTTTCGTTTTCCTCCTCTTACCAAAAAAGAGTTGGAAAAAATAAAAATAGAAATATCTATTCTAACGCCACCTCAAGAATTAAAATATCAAAATCCTTCTGAACTTTTAAATCTGTTGCGACCTAATATTGATGGTGTAATTATCCAAAAGGGAATTTATCAAGCCACTTATCTCCCTCAAGTTTGGGAAGAAATTCCCAATAAAAAAGAATTCATCTCCTCTCTTTGCTTAAAAGCTGGTTTGCCAGTTGACATTTGGGAAAAAGAAAAGTTAAATATTAAAATATACCAAGTCGAAAGTTTTAAAGAATAAAAATGAAAACAATAAATTTAGAATATTTCAAAAAATTGGACATCCGTGTTGCGGAAATTATTGAGGCTAAAAAAGTGGTCGGCACCGATAAATTATTAGAGTTAAAAATTGATATTGGGGGTCAAGAAAAAACTATTGTTTCTGGCATTGGTCTTGATTATCAACCAGAAGATTTAATTGGCAAGCAAATCGTTGTTATTACCAATCTTGAACCAAAAACATTCAAAGGCATTGAAAGCCAAGGCATGCTGTTGGCAGCAGTTGATGAAAATGGTAAAATTGCTTTATTAGTACCTGATAAAAAGATGGCCGCTGGCAATAAAATCAGTTAAATCTCTTGACTATCAAAATAAATAAAAATATAATTTTTAAAATTAAATTTTTGAAGAGAATTTTATTATTTTGATAATATTTATTCAAAGATAAAAAAGGTCGCTTTTATAAATTTCAAAAATGGAACTGGCTCTTAAAGATTTACAATGGCTTAATTTTGCCGAGGAGGAAGAAGAATTAGAAGAACCCGAAGAAGAATTAGAAGAAAACTTAGATGATGAGGATTTGGAAGATTTTGAATCAGATGAATTAGATGAAGATCTTTTTGACGAAGAAGAATTATCAGAAGAAGAAGAATTAGATGATCTTGAAGAAGAAGAATTTTAAATAATACAAAAAAAATAAAAAGGTCAGTCTATTTTTAGACTGGCCTTTTTATTTTTTATAATTTAATTATAATTTAAATAATATTTTAACAATGGTGAAACGGCTTAATAAACAACTCTTGGAGACTAAAAAATATCATTCCAAACCGAAAATTAAGAAATTGGGTGTTTTGATTATTTTGTTAATTGTTGTTGGATTAGGTCTCGCGGGGACTGGTTATACTGCTTATTTATATTTTACTCTCCCTGACCCAACTAATTTTGGCCAAAGAATTTTAAATCAATCAACCAAAATTTATGACCGTACTGGTAAGGTTTTGCTTTATGAAATTCACGGAGAAGAAAAACGCACCTTTTTGCCTATTTCAGAAATTCCTGATTATGTTAAAAAAGCCACTATTGCTATCGAAGATGCTGAATTTTAT
This sequence comes from Minisyncoccia bacterium, assembly GCA_049720475.1. GTDB lineage: Bacteria > Patescibacteriota > Minisyncoccia > UBA6257 > JAAZHW01 > SKW32. The sequence continues at coordinate 15,154 of JBNASH010000034.1, read as the reverse complement.
CAACATCCTGCTTTTAATTGGAAATCGTTAATTAGGGCGATTCTTGTTAATTTAAAAGAGGGGCGATTTGCACAAGGTGGCTCAACAATTACTCAACAAGTAGTCAAAAATACTTATCTTTCGCCCGAAAAAACCATTTCAAGAAAAATCAAAGAAATCTTTTTGGCAATAAAATTAGAAAAATATTATACCAAAGACCAGATTTTAGAAATCTATCTCAATCAAATTCCCTATGGCTCCAATGCTTATGGCATCGAAGCTGCCGCTCAAACCTTTTTCAATAAAAATGCTAAAGATTTAACTCTAGCCGAATCGGCAATTTTGGCCGCCCTACCAAAAGCACCTTCTTATTATTCTCCTTATGGAAATAACCAAGGAGCATTATTTAATCGCCAAAAAATAATTCTGAAAAAAATGTTAGAGCTTAATTTTATTTCGGAGGAAGAGTATAAAAAAGCGCTCGAAGAAAAAATTAAATTTGCTTATCGCGCAGAAAAAATTGCGGCTCCTCATTTTATAATGTTTGTAAAAGAATATTTGGAAAATAAATATGGTAATGATATGGTGGAAAATGGGGGTTTGAAAGTTATTACTTCGTTGGACTGGGACCTTCAACAAATCGCCGAAAAAGCCGTTTATGAAGGTGCTAAAAGAAATGAACAATTGTACAAAGGTAAAAATGCTGCCTTAATCGCCCAAGATCCAAAAACTGGTCAAATTCTGGCCATGGTTGGTTCAAGAGATTATTTTGATGAAAGCGTTGATGGCAATTTCAATGTTATTACCGCCAAACGTCAACCCGGTTCTGCTTTTAAACCATTTGCCTATTTAACTGCTTTTAAAAAAGGATTGGCTCCGGAAACAATTGTTTTTGACTTAAAAACCGAATTCAACCCTAATTGTGCTCCTACTGCCGACCAAGAAAAAGACCGCTATGGTCTCGATTGTTATCATCCAAACAATTTTGATTTAACCTTTAGAGGACCTGTTGATCTAAGACATGCTTTAGCTCAATCTATCAATGTCCCAGCCGTTAAAGTTCTTTATATTGCTGGTATTAAAGATACTATCAACACTGCCCATCAATTAGGAATTACAACTTTAAACGATATTCAAAGATATGGTTTATCGTTAGTTTTAGGCGGCGGAGAAGTTAAGCCTATCGATATGGCCCAAGCTTATTCTGTTTTTGCTCAAGATGGTATTCAGCATAAACAAACCGCTATCTTAAAAGTTGAAGATGCTAAAGGTAATGTGTTGGAAGAATACAAAGACGAAAGCAAACAAGTTTTTGAAAGTCAGTATATTAGAATGATCAATGATATTTTATCAGATAAACAAGCTCGTATTGGATTATTCGCACCGGGTAATCTTTTGGAAATTCCAAGTTATGAAATTGCTGCTAAAACAGGTACCACTCAAGATTATCGTGATGCATGGACTGTTGGCTATACTCCGTTTTTAGTGGCGGTAGTTTGGGCTGGTAATAATGATTTCACGCCAATGCAAAAAGGTGGTGGCAGTATCCTTGCCGCTGTACCGATTTGGCATAATTTTATGATTGAAGCATTAAAAAAATATCAACCAGAAACATTTCCCAAGCCCGATCCTGTTGCTGTTGAAAAACCCATACTTAAAGGCCAATACATAATCAATTTAAAAATCGGCGACGTGTCTTATCCTCAAATTCATAATATTCTCTTTTGGATTAATAAAAATGATATTTTGGGACCATCACCCTTAAACTTCGACGATCCGCAAGCGCAAAATTGGGAATGGCCTATTAGCCAATGGATTTTTGCCAACTTGCCCAATCCCCAACAATATAATGCGGTAATTCCTTACCAATATGCAACCATTGAAAATAGCGATACAAAACCAACAGAAAAAATTAAAATCAATTTTCTGCAACCTCAAAACGGTGATTTTGTTGTTCTTGGCCCAATAAATATTGCTTTAGAAATCAGCTCAGTAAATCCAATTAATAATCTAAAAATTTATTTTAATGACCAATTAATTAAAGAAGAAAACATGGCTATCAACGGAACTTATCAACTTCAGTATTTCCCATCAAGCTTAGAAGAACAAAACCAAATTAAAGTTGTGGCCTGTGATGTTTATAATTATTGTGAACAAAAAGATGTGATATTTTTTAAAGGCGGGAGTTTCTAATTAAAATATAATTTTTATTTTGTTTATTTGATACCCTTTTTGAGCTAAAAAGAATTTAATTTCTTCTTCAAAAAATTTTAATTCATTAGCTTCGATAGCGTCAGCCACTTTGATTATCAAAACTCGGTTAAATAAATTGATTTCCTGAGGATGAATGTTTTTTAAAAAATTTTTTAAAAAATCCTCCGTATAATTACAAATGGCAATTTCATTGATTCTCTTTTTAATACCTAAACGATTTAGTTTTCTATTTATTATTTTTTTTATTTCATCCATATTTTTATCATAAATCAAAAATAACCATTGCTTCCCATTGATTATCACTTTTTTGTTGAATATAAGCTTCGTGGTAAGTCACCGCTTTAATTTCTTCTTCTACACCTTTTATTTTTTTACCCTGAATTGCTCCCTCTAAAGAACAACTGGTTATTTGAAAAATTTTTAATTTGTCATATGTCTCATTATTCGTCTGCATCAAATATAAAACTTCTGACAAAAAATCTACTAGCAACGCGGTAGAATCAACAGATTCAATTTTAATCTTTCGCCACGGCGTTTCTTCGTCTACTTCTTTTGGTTTAATAATTGCTTTCATCCCCAACAAAGCATTAGTGAAAATATCGGCATAAGAGCTGCCGAAAATTAACAAACGCGTATCGGCGGTATGAGGTAAAATTTTAAATTGTTTCTGATTTTTCTTTGGCGACATTAATTATTTTTTTTAATTCTTCTCTTACGACTCGACGGTCATCCCAGGGGATTTTCTTTTCATTTTTTATAACCATTACCTGTTCCGCTCCTTTGCCGGTAATTATCAAACAGTCATTCTTCTTACATAATTTTAAACCCTCAGCAATTGCCTGACGCCTATCTTCAATAATCTGGAATTTTTTGTTCTTCTTCTCAATTCCTTTGGCAATGTCCAACATGATTTTTTTAGGATCCTCATCATAAGGATCTTCATCGGTAATAATAATTTCATCACAATACTGAGCAGCCACTTCGCCCATTACTGGCCTTTTCCATTTATCGCGACCGCCACCAGTAGCACTCAAAATACAAATTAATTTATTATCGGCTTGAGTTAAAAATAAATTTCTTAAAGTTTCATAAACCGCTTTTAAAGAATCTGGGGTGTGAGCAAAATCAATAATTAACTTAAAATCTTGCCCTTCAGTAATCTCTTCAAATCTGCCTGGCACCCCACAAAAATTAGCAACAGAATGCTGAATTAATTTCAATGGCACTTCTAAAGCAGAAGCAGTTGCTATAGCAGCCAATAAATTATACAAATTAAACTTCCCTTTTAAAGGTGAGTGAAATTTTTCATTATTTAAAACAAAATCGATGCCTTCGGTACTAAGTTGATAAGAAGTTGGTTTAAATAGGACGTTTATACCTTCTTTTTTATCTTTTTCTATAGCAAAACCTATTTTTTCATCGGCTCGATATTTTAAAAATCGTTCACTATATTCATCATCAATATTAACAATCATTTTCTTTTTTGTATAGCAATCTATTTTCCCTATTTGATGGTTTAATGGAATATTTTTGTGCGGTTTTTCTATGGCCGCAAATAATTTTTCTTTAGCAGAGCAATATGCATCCATTGAATTATTGTGTGCTTCTAAATGCTCCGGCTGTAAATTTAGAAAAACCGCCACATCAAAATTAATAAATTTATGACGAAATTGCTTTAATCCTTCAGAAGTAGCTTCTAAAATGACATAATAACATCCCCTATTAAGAGCCTGCCATAAAAATCGCTGGATAAAAAAACGGCCCGGCATAGTCATTTTAGAATCATTAACCCAACTTTGATTATCGATTTTAAAACGTAAGGAATTAATCATTGCTGTTTTTTTACCAAATGATTCCAAGAAGGCATTTAACAATTCCGCAACAGTTGTTTTGCCTTTCGTTCCAGTAATTCCAATAATTATTAATTTCCGAGAAGGAAAACCATAATAAACTGCTGCTAAAAAAACTAAAAAATAATGATACCAATTGATAAGCCAGCTTGGAAAAATTTTTTTTAAAATTTTTTTGATTTTTTTTATCATTGTTTTTTGTTTCCTAATAATTTAAGCGCTTCTTTTAATCTTTCAGCAAATGGGGCTTCTTTTTTAGAAATTTCTTTTAAAACTCTTCTAATTTGTTCCCTATGATAACCGAGATCGCTTAAAGCATTTTCTAATTCCAAATCAGATTCTAGTCTTTCAGCAATTCCTTCTTCATTAGATAATTTCGACTTTAGTTCCAAAATAATCCGTTCGGCTGTCTTTCGACCAATCCCCGGCGCTTTGGTTAAAAATTCAATCTTATTAGTCAAAATGGCGGCCTTTAAATTTTGAATTGAACCAAGACCAATTAAAGCTAGAGCTGATTTCGGCCCAACGCCAGCCACTGAATTAAGCAATTCAAAAAATTCTAATTCTTCTTGAGTTAAAAATCCGTAAAGCTCTAGAGCGTCTTCTTTAACATTTAAATACACGTATAAGCGAACATTTTGCTGATTGTTTAAATTAGCAATTGTTTCGGGATGAACAAAGACTTTAAAGGCGATTCCCCCACTTTTAATAACAATAAAACGCGAAGAAACAAAGACTATTTCACCATCAATAAAATAAATCATATATTTTATTATAAATCAAAAAAATGGCGTGTAAAATAGAATTTGACTTTCTTTTTTCTTTTTTTAAAATAAAACCATAAACTAAAATATCAAAAATATGCCTAGAACTAAATCAGCCATTAAAGCCTTAAGAAAATCCAAAAAACGCTATTTTATCAACAAACAAAAAAAGGAGTTTCTTAAGGCTGAAATAAAAAAATACAAAAGATTAATCGAACAAAAAAAATTAGAAGAAGCCAAAAAACAATTGACTGTTGTTTATAAAAAATTAGACAAGGCAGCAAAAACTAATCTAATAAAGAAAAATACTGCTTCACGACTTAAGTCACGTTTAGCCAAAAAATTAAAAAGCATTGCCTAAATCAAAAAACCGCCTAACCGGCGGTTTTTTGTTGACTGTGCCGATGGGTGGAATCGAACCACCGTCTGAGGGTTATGAATCCTCCGCTCTAACCATTGAGCTACATCGGCAGGATCTATCAAAGAACAAACGCTGTTGCGGGACCGGGATTTGCACCCGGGTCTCGAGGTTATGGGCCTCGCGAGATACTACTTCTCCATCCCGCTGTTTTTTATTATAATTTTTCTTCAATTTTTTTCAAGTCTAAATTTTTATAAAAGCGGCGCGATTAAAATTGCAATAATAGAAACTAATTTAATAAGTATATTCAATGATGGCCCAGCCGTATCTTTAAATGGATCACCAACTGTATCACCCACTACCGCTGCCTTATGAGCATCGGAATGCTTACCACCCAAATTTCCAGCCTCAATGTATTTTTTAGCATTATCCCAAGTTGCACCACTATTAGCCATCATAATAGCTAAAAGAAATCCTGAAACTAAAGCACCAACCAACAACCCTCCTAGACTTTCTTTACCTAAAATAAATCCAACAACAATAGGAAAAATAATAGTGATAGCGCCTGGCAAAATCATTTGTTTTAATGCATCCCTCGTAACAACAGCTACACAACGTTTATAATCGGGTTTTGCGCTTCCTTCAAGCAAACCTCCTATCTCTTTAAATTGTCTTCTTACTTCTTCAACAACTTTAGAAGCGCTTTTACCAACACCTTCCATAATCAAAGCTGAAACGAAAAATGGTAATAAAGCACCAATAAAAACACCAGCCAAAACTCGAACGTCGGATAAATTCAAAATATCTAAATTGGCGGTTTTAAGATAACCAACAATCAATGCTAAAGCTGTTAGAGCAGCTGAACCAATAGCAAAACCTTTTCCAACAGCAGCTGTAGTATTTCCAACAGCATCTAGCGATTCAGCTTTTTCTCGAATTTCTTTGGGTAAATTAGCCATTTCCGCAATACCCGCGGCATTATCAGAAATAGGCCCATAACAATCAGTAGTTAAAGTGATAGCCAAAGTTGAAAGCATACCAACAGCTGCCAACGCTACGCCATACAATCCAGCAACTTTATAAGATAAAATCATTGCCAAAGAAACAATAATAACGGGAATAACAGTGCTCTTTTTACCTACACTTAAACCCATTATGATATTAGTAGCAATGCCATTAGTTGCTGATTCGGCTACTTTCTTTGTTGGTTTATAACTGCTCGAAGTGTAAAATTCAGAAGTAAAACCAATAATAATACCCGAAATTAAACCAGCAAGATTTGCCAAAAATAACGAAGTTCCTTTATTAATTAAAAATGTAATTACAATATAAGATAAGATAGCAAAAACACCACCTGCTAACCAAGTGCTGATATTTAATAATTTATCTGGTTTTTTAATTTTAAGAAATTGAACAACTAATAATCCAATCAAAGAAGAAATTAAACCAATAACCGCAATAATCACTGGCAAGAGCACAGCATTTGCACCAAATAAATACGTCACCGATGAACCCAAAACCATAGTTGCAATAATTGCATCGACATAACTTTCAAACAAATCTGAACCCATACCAGCAACATCACCAACATTGTCACCCACATTATCAGCAATTACTGCCGGATTTCTCGGATCATCTTCGGGAATATTCAATTCAACCTTACCAACCAAATCAGCACCAACATCAGCTGCTTTAGTATACAATCCCCCACCAACGCGTAAAAATATAGCTACCCCAGAAGCTCCAAAACCAAAACCATAAATAATATTCGAATCTTTTAAAATTACATACAAAACCAAAATTCCTAACAAACCAAGAGAACTTACAGCAAAACCCATAATTGCCCCGCCATCAAAAGCAATTTTTAAACCTGTAAATATATCTTTTTTTAAACCCTCGGCTGTTCGTACATTACTTAATGTAGAAGCTCTCATGCCTAAATTTCCCGCCAAAACAGAAAAAAGAGCTCCCAAAACAAAAGCGATAGCAATTTTAATGTTTAAAAATAATGATAAAATGACAAAAAGAAGAAGAATAAAAATAAATAAAATTTTATAAACTTGATTTAGAAAAGATTTCGCACCATCTTGAATAGCCTTTGCAATTTCTTTCATTTTTTCATCACCGTCTGGTTGTTTTTTAATAAATTGGTAAAGAAAAATTGTTGTGATTAAGCCCGCAATCGGAGCTAAAAATAAAACAACTATATTTGTCATAGTTTTAAAAATTTAAAAATAAAAAAATTAATTGGACCTATAATTTAATTTACCATTCTCGGGTAGATTGATCCCGAGTAAATCAGGTAAATTAAGAATTATTTTAGAAATATAAAAAACAGAGTCAATAATTTAATCCACAATTGTTTTATTTTCTTGACTCTCTCTATGCAAAGCTCGCGAACGACGAGTTAAAGCAAAAATTGTTAGAACGCTAATATAAGAGTAAATGATAATATCTGGTAAGCGATAGTTTAATCTAGTAAGAAAAGCAGATGTGACAATTAGAAAAATTAAAATAATTGTCCAACTAATGACAAATACTTCTCCTGGATGATGTCCTTTGTAATGAATTTTATTAAACCATCGTTCAAATTCTTTGGTTCCGGCATAAATGGAAAGAGTGCCGATATAAATCACGCAGCTTATCTCGAGTAATTTAGAATAAGCATTAGCCGAAAAGAAATCTAAAATAATAATAAAAAAAACCAAAACGTTCCAAAAATAGACTAAATATCGCCAAAAAGCAGAAGTGTTTAAAGTTTTAGCCATATAATAAATTATACATCAATGTAAATCTTTCACAAAAATTATATTGCATTTTTTAATAAAATTAATTAGAATATTTTTATTATGGGCCGGTAGCTCAGCCCGGATAGAGCGTCTGCCTGTCACGCAGAAGGTCGCGGGTTCAAGTCCCGTCCGGCCCGCTAAAAATATGACTATTGAGGAAATTAAAAAACAAGTTTTTGAAGAAATTGGTTCAGCAAAAGAAATTAAAACACTTGAGGAAATAAGAATTAAATACCTTGGACGAAAAGGTCATCTTACCAATATTCTTAAATCGCTTAAAGATCTCCCTCTGGAAGAAAGAAAAAAAATCGGACCTATTGCTAATGAACTAAAAAAACAAATTGAAAATGCCCTGAAAGAAAAAAAAGAAGCATTAATTATTAATGCCGAATTTAAACCACTAGATTTGACTTTGCCGGGAAAAAAAATCCAACGCGGTCATTTGCATCCTTTAACTATTTTAGAAAAACAAATTTATGAAATTTTCGGCCAATTAGGCTTTGAGATTATCGAGAGCGACGAAATCGAAACTGAATACTACAACTTTGATGCCTTAAATATTCCTGCCAATCATCCAGCAAGAGATATGTGGGATACTTTTTGGCTTAAAGATGGCTCTTCTCTTAAAAACCTAAAAAAACAAAAATATCTTTTACGAACCCACACTTCCCCTGTTCAAATTCACTACATGGAAAATCACGAACCTCCTTTTCGCATTGTCTCCCCTGGTACTGTTTACCGCTATGAAGCTATTGACGCCTCACATGATATTCAATTTCATCAATTAGAATGTTTAGTAGTTGATAAAAATATAAGCTTTGCTAATTTTAAATTTATTATCCTTGCCTTCTTCCAAAAACTTTTTTCAAAAAAAATCAATGTCCAATTTACACCTTCTTATTTCCCATTTGTCGAACCAGGGGTTCAAATTAATATTTCTTGTCCTCGCTGCAATCAAAAAGGTTGTTCATTGTGCAAAAATACCGGCTGGATTGAAATTGCCGGTGCCGGAATGGTCCATCCGAAAGTTTTTGAATATGTCGGTTATAATCCAAAAGAATGGCAGGGATTTGCCTTTGGAATGGGATTGGAACGCATTGCTATAATAAAATATAATATTCCTGATATTCGTCTCTTTAACTCGGGCGATTTAAGATTTATTCGACAATTTAAACCCTAATATGAAATTCTCTTATAACTGGTTAAAAGAATATTTGCCCAATCTACCTCCTGTTCAAAAACTAGCAAATCAATTAAGCATCAAAAGTTTTGAGGTAGAAAAAGTAGAAAGAAAGGGAAATGATTTTGTTTTAGAAATTAATTTACCGCCAAATCGTTTTTCTGATGCGAGTGGACATTTGGGATTGGCTAAGGAAATCTCTGCTATTTTGGATATTCCACTTAAAACACCGGATTTTCATTTTAAAGAAGCTGAAGAAAAAGCTGAAAAATTTTTAAATGTTAAAATTTTTGATAAAAATGATTGCTATCGATATAGCAGTCGGGTTATTTTTGATGTTGAAGTAAAAGAATCACCTCAATGGCTCAAAAAAAGATTGGAAAGTTGTGGTTTGCAGTCTATCAACAATGTCGTTGATGCAACTAATTATGTAATGCTTTTGACTGGTCAACCATTGCATGCTTTTGATTATGACAAATTAAGTGGCAAAAACATTAAAACTCTTATTGTTCGTCGGGCAAAGAATAATGAAACTATTACAACTCTAGATGATAAGAAAGTTTCTTTGGATAAAGATATTTTACTCATCGCTGATTTGAAAAATCCTTTGGCTATTGCTGGTATTAAAGGAGGCAAAGTAGCTGAGATTGATTCGCAAACCAAACGCATTGTTTTGGAAAGTGCTAATTTTAATCCCGCTCTTATTCGCCAAGCTTCAAAAAAAATAGGCATTTCCACTGACGCCTCTTTGCGCTTTGAAAGATTTATCTCTCCCCTTCTGACAACTGAAGCATTAAATATTGTGGCTTATCTTATTCAAAAATTGGCTGGCGGTAAAATACTCAAAGGAATAATAGATATTTTCCCACAAAAAATTGGCAAGAAGGTACTAGGTTTCAATTTTGAAAAGTTCTATCAATTTATCGGATTTAGTATTGATAAAAAGTTTATTGAGAAAAAATTTCAAAGTCTGGGTTTTAAAATTATTAAAAAATCCTCTACCGATTTATTTGTTGAAATTCCGCCCTATCGCACCGACATTGAAAGATTTGAAGATTTGGCTGAGGAAATTTTAAGATTGTATGATTACAACAAAACACCAGCCCTTGCGCCTTTAATTTCTGTCAAACCTATAAATTTAAGTGAGGAGATTATTTTCCGTAATAAAATCAAAGATGTTTTGATCAGTTATGGATTAGATGAAGTTTACTCTTATTCTTTTATTTCAACAAACGACATTCAAAATTTCAATTTAAATGAAAAAAATTTAATCGCTTTAGAAAACCCGATTAGTAGCGAATATGCATATTTGCAACCAACATTAATTATTAATCTTTTAAAAATAGCTAATACCAATCTAAAGTTTTATGACCTAATAAAAATTTTCATTATTGGTAAGACTTTCCAAAAAGCTCCAATCAAACCTTATGAAGAATGGCGGCTGGCAATGGCTATTGCCACGAAAAACAAAAAAGATGATACTCTTTTCTTTGAGCTTAAAGGAATTATTGAAAGTTTAACCGATGCTTTAAATTGCCATCAAATTAGTTTTGATAATGCAAATATGGATTGGTTCATTAAAAATCGCTCTGCAATTATCAAAAGCGATGATTTGGATTTGGGTTATATCGGGCAAATTACCCCTGTTTTAAGTCATAAATATATTGATGGTTATAATATTATTCTTTGTGAATTAGATATTAATAAATTGCTCAAACTCTCCCAAGAAGAATATGAATTTACTCCCCTACCAAAATATCCCGCCGTTATTCGAGATATCTCAATTCTTGTTGATCTTGACATTCGCCTTTCTGAAATTTTAAATGTTATTTATGAAAGCGAATCTAAAATTCTTTTCGATGTTGATTTGTTTGATATTTACGAGGGAGAGAATCTTGCCGAAAATAAAAAAAGCTTGAGTTTTCATTTAATTTTTCAAGCAAATGATCATACTCTAACCAGCGAAGAAGTTGGAAAAGCTCTTGAAAAAATTGTGTCTAATCTTAAAAATAAATTAGGTGCTGAAATTAGATAAGCGCGCTTAGCTCAGTGGTAGAGCGTCTCTCTTACACAGAGAAGGTCGGGGGTTCGATCCCCTCAGCGCGCACCCAAGCTCATTGAAAAATTTTCTAAAATCATTAAAATATATTTTGTTGCCTCGGTAGCTCAGTGGTAGAGCGAATGCCTGAAGAGCATTGCGTCGGGGGTTCGATTCCCTCCCGAGGCACCAAATTGCGGGAGTAGTTCAGCGGTAGAACGTCTCCTTGCCAAGGAGAAGGTCGCGGGTTCAAGTCCCGTCTCCCGCTCTGGAAATTATTTTTTATGGCAAAAATTAAAAACATTATTATTCTCCTTCTGATAGTCTTTGCCGCTATTTTTTCTTTTTTTCAAAATGAAATAGCGGATTTTTTAAAATTAATTCTTTCTCATAACAACTTCTATTCTGCCATTGAACCACCCAAATTTGTTAGCGGACTTTTTGTTGGCGATTTAATGTTATCAAGAGGTGTGGCTTACCAAATAGAAAAAAATAATGATTTGTATTACCCCTTTCATCATATTAAAGAATTACTTTTAAAAAATGATTTTGTTTTTGCTAATTTAGAATCCCCTATTATTGATGGTCGTAAAATTAAAAGTGGTGAAATGGTTTTTCGCGCCGATGAAAAATTGGTACCAATTTTAAAAGAATTAAATTTTTCTATCTTCTCCTTGGCCAACAATCACATTTTTAATTTTGGCGAAAAAGGTCTTTTAACTACTATGAACCTTCTCAATAAAGCGCAGATTTTGGCAGTTGGAGCCGGAAGCAATGAAAATGAAGCATATGATTTTAAAATTATTGAGAGAAATGGAATTAAATTTGCTTTTTTGGCTTATAATGACATGGATGTCGCACCTTTAAATAGTGGCGCAACCGAAAATCATGCCGGCACCGCTCTGATTAATTTGGAAAAAATGAGGATTGCTATTCAAAAAGCCAGAAATAATGCTGATTTTGTCATTGTTTCTTTGCATGCCGGCAATGAATATCAATTTAAACCTAACGATTCCCAAATTATCACTGCTCACTACGCTATTGATAATGGCGCTGATTTAGTTATCGGCCATCACCCTCATATCATTCAACCAATTGAAAAATATAAAAATAGCTATATTTTCTATAGCCTTGGCAATTTTGTTTTTGATCAGATGTGGTCATCTCAAACCCGTGAAGCCATTGCTGTAAGAATTATTTTTACTCCTTCATCTATTAAAACAATTCAGATTTGGCCAATTTTAATTGAAAATTACAGTCAGCCAAGAATTATTAATTCAAAAAGTTTTCCGGAAAATTTTTCCAATATTGTTTCTAAACTTTCATTACCTGATAATAAATTTGTAATTATTGATCAATGATTTTACCACTCTTTGAAATTTTTATTCCTTCCTTTTTCAAAATTTTAATTTTTTTATCAATCCCCCAACGATAACCACCAACAAAACCATTCGAACAAATTACCCGATGACAGGGTAAATTTTTTATTTTATGTTTATTCAAAATATTCCCGACTGCCCGCCACGCTCTTTCATTCCCCGCCTTTTTAGCTATTTCTTTATAAGACAATACTTGACCTTTGGGGATTTTTGAAACTACTTTTAAAACTTTTTCTTTAAACATAAAATCACAGCCTTAAATTTATCTTTTATTTTTGAAACAATCGCATCCCTTGTTTTTTAAAATCAATTTTTGCTTTTCTATTTTATCAATAAATGTTTTTTGTTTGGCCGATCCTTTCGCTAATTTTTTATTAAGTGGTGTCTTGTGTTGATAGCCGCGTCTTAAAAATTCTTTAACAAGATCCTCATGTCTTTTATAAAGGGCTTTTGTTTTACCAACCCAACGTAAAGTCTCGGGATGTTTTGAGTAACCGCCTTTTCCTTTATATTTGGTTAAAACATTCCACAAACCATGAAGTTCGCGGTGTTCTGCCAGTAAATGTTTACGGCACAAATACTTTGGATGAATATCCCAAATGCGCATATTTTTTAGCGATTTAAGTATGTTATTGTTGATTGCAAAACGGTTGCAAACAAAACCCAAACTAAATATGGAATTTGAAGATAAAAAACCCATCGAGTATGAGGGTAGATCGCTACCATTGCCCAAATAAGCGTCGCAAGCACAAGCAGAATATCTATCGTTGCCAAAATATTATTTTTCAATCCAAATTGCACTGGCGTAAAAGCAAAATTAAAAACAAGATTTAATATAAAAGGTACGGCCACTATCCACGGTAATTTGCCAGAAATTACCTTATAAAAAACAGTGCCAAATGAAATAGCAATAAGAACATAAAGAAATGTCCATACCGGCCCAAATAAAAAGGCTGGCGGCGCCCATGAAGGCTTTATAAGCTGTGAATACCAGGTATTGTTCATATTTTTAATTATTTATTTATTCGACATATAAAATTAATTATTTTTACAATGTGTATTGGAAAAATCAAACCTATTCATTAACTGACCACATCGGCTGAAATTATTCGCATTTCCTCCCCCACTATCTCTCTCCGAAATAAAAACAAAAAGAATGATTTCAAGTTTTTCACAGGCGTTAGCCTAGTAAAAAATACTAGATGGTTTCCTTTTCTACAAATTCTCTTTTTATTTCAGGAACAACTTTTTGGCAATCGCCCTTTAATATAAAATCTTCATTTCCAAGATAAGAAGGCTGATTTAAATTAATCGCAATAATTTTCCCATTCGGATTGTTTTCTTTATACCATCTAAGAAAACCTTTATCATCATAACTTAAACCAATTGTAATCACTACATCAATATCTTTTAACCATTCTGGCCGAACATTTTCTTTTAACCAGGGACCAGTTAAATGTATGGCTTTTACGCCCGCTTTCTCTTGTAAATGATAATGTTTTCAGTAAAGATTTGCGATTTTAATTTTTTCGCAAGCCTGCCAAGAGATTCATGAGTGGGTGTGGCGGGATTCTCAAAAGCGGCTGTTGTAAATTCTTCCCATGATTTAACTACGTCTTGAGGATTATTTGCTGCCTTCTGAAGAAAATTATCAATTTTTTAGACATATCAATTCCCAATACCTCATGCAATTGATCCATACTATGCACACCAGTGGCCATTGAAATGCCGGCCCCTGTATAAAATAAAACTTTTTTATCTTTCAAAGTTTCCACTAATTGCTTGATATCTAATTCTTCTGGTTTAGGCAGCATTTGTTTTTTAATTTCATCCCTTATTTTTTCTACAACTTCTTTCGGAAAACGATCATAAATATTACGAATTACCTTTTTATTTCCTTGTTGCTGATTATTAAAAAATTGTTTTACTATTTGGCCAATTTCCTCTTCATTTAAATCAGAATGTCCAGCTAAAATTTCTTTCATAACCTTTTTATTATTGTCATCAGCAACAAATCTATCAATCATATCTCTTTCAAAATCCCTAGGTTGAGCGACGCCATATTTTTTACTTTGATTTAGATCGGATTCCGCTATTTCTTTTTTTGTTTCTGGCACATCACCATATTTTAAAACATAAACTGTTTTTTCAACTTCACCCTGCTTTCTTGTTTCCTTTATAAACCTTTCTTTTTCTTCTTCACTTAATTCATCTGGCAAAGAATCAAAATATTCGATCACAAAAAACGGCTTACCATTTTTATGGCCGAGCAAATACCGTCTTGTATCAGAAGAAAAAGAAAAACTCATTTTGCCCTCTTGTTTTTTTTCGTCTTCTGGCGAGGCTATTTCTGGTTCTTTAAGCAAAGGATTTTTCTCTTCTTCTTTTTTCTCTGGACAAAACCTTTTATAAAATATTTTTTCTATTCCCATAAAATTATTTCAATAATATTTAATCTCTCCTTTGCCACATGACTAGCGGTGTCTTTTGGACAAAATTCGAACCTATTTTGAACAAAAGACACCGCCATTTTTCAATTTCGGGAGTTTGAAAAGGTATTGCCTCGCCCTCGCGGAGTTTATCCCGCACCGAATTTATTC
>JBNASH010000033.1:0-72582 GCA_049720475.1 Minisyncoccia bacterium | reverse complement strand
CCGTTATATTACTGATCGCTTTTTGCCAGACAAAGCCATTGATTTAATTGATGAAGCCGCGGCAGCGCGCCGTTTAGAACTTGATAGCACACCTCCGGAGTTAGATGCTATTAAAAGAAAAATTCTAAATTTAGAAATTGAAAAGCAAGCTTTGAAAAAAGAAAAAAATCAAAGCCTCCGTTTGAAAAAAATCGAAGCTGAATTAAAAAAACTTAAAGAAGAATTTAAAAAAGCCAATGAAAAATGGAGCGGCAATCGTAAAATGCTTGAAGAAGTGCATAATCTTCGCAAGAAATTAGATGATCTGAAAAAAGAAAAAGAAATTGCCGAGCTCCAGGGCGATTTAGAAAAAGTAGCCCGTTTGATTTATGGCGAAATCCCTCAAACAGAGAAAAAATTAGAGGATTTGGAGAAAAAAATAAAAGCGAAGAAGCAAAAATTATTCAAAGAACAAATTAATGAAGAAGATATTGCTAAAGTTGTTTCTCAATGGACAGGAATTCCGGTGAGTAAAATGCTTGAGAGCGAAGCCGAAAAATTAAACAAAATAGAAGAAGCACTCCATCAAAGAATTGTTGGACAGGACGAGGCCATTAAAGCTGTGGCCAATGCTATTCGCCGCGGTCGGGCTGGTTTGGCTGAAGAAGACAAACCAATTGGCTCTTTTATGTTTTTGGGTCCAACCGGCGTTGGTAAAACCGAATTAGCGCGCGCTTTGGCTGAATTTATGTTTAATGATGAAAAAGCGATGATTCGCATTGATATGAGTGAATATATGGAAAAACATGCGGTTAGTCGCTTGATTGGTTCGCCACCGGGTTATGTTGGTTATGAGGAAGGAGGGCAGTTAACCGAATTAATTAAGCACCGCCCCTATAGTTTAATTTTGTTTGATGAAATTGAAAAAGCGCATCCAGAAGTTTTCAATATTCTTCTTCAAATTTTGGATAATGGACGGTTAACCGATGCTAAAGGCAGAACTGTTAATTTTAAAAACACCATTATTATTATGACTTCCAATGTTGGAAGCGAATATTTGGAGCAGCTTTCCGAATTGGGCTTTAAAGCCGATAATGGGGAAAGAAAAGAATTGCCTGAAACAAAAAATTTAAAAGAAAAAATACGATTGGCGCTGAAAGAAAGATTTCGGCCAGAATTTTTGAATCGTATTGATGAAATCATCATTTTCAACCCCTTAACTCAAAAAGACATTGAGCAGATTGTAGAAATTCAATTAAAAAATGTTAGCAAACGTTTAGAGCAAAAAGAAATTAGTTTAGAAATTGCGCCGGAAGTAAAAACTTATTTAGCCAAAGAAGGTTTTAGCCCAGAATTTGGCGCTCGAGAATTAAAACGCGTCATTCAGCGCTTAATTTTAGATCCTTTGGCATCAAAAATTGTTTCCGGTGAAATTATGCCCGGCGATAAAATAAAAATAACCCTTTCCGCCAATAATCAGATTAATTTTTCAGGCGTCAGTCATAAAAATAAATTTTCAAAGAAAAAATAATGAGTTTTATTTTAAGTTTTTTAACTGCCTCTCTTTATTTATGGAAAAATTTTTCCTCTTTTTGGTTAGTGATAGCGACTATTTTCTTTATCGCCAATCTTTTTCATCGCTTTAAAAGTGAAGGAGCTTCATTTAAAGAAAATTTTTTCCGAGTTTGGCCTTTAACGCTTCTTTTCATCCTTTTTTTAATTACTCCTAGAATTTTTCACTGGACAAATATCACAGCCCAATTTTTTATTTTAGCTGGTTATTTATCTTTTTATTTCCTGTTTATTCTTTATCGGCGTTTAATGTCATCGCCGGATTTCTTCCGCATTTTTTCTCCAATTATTTTTGGTATCATGGCTTATTTTTTCTTCCGTTCCAATTTGTTTGAAAATTTCTTTTGGAAGCAATTGGCCTTTTTTATTGCCCTCTATTTTTATTTAGAAAGCTATCGTTATCTTTTCCAATTAAAAAGCAAAAAACACGCTTTAACCACCTTAATTTTGGCTTTTGTTTTGCTGGAATTTCTCTGGGTTTTAAACTTTTTGCCGATTAATTTCTTAAGTTTGGCTGGTATTTGGCTTATTTTGTTTATTTTAGCCAACGAAATTCTTCTTTTAGTCATTCAAAACCTCTTTAATTTAAAGCATTTTCTGCCTGAAGTGGTTTTTTCCGCTTTTTTAATTATTTTGATTTTGGTGAGTACTAGTTGGCAGATGTTTTAGGTAAAATGTAACTTTTTTCTTTATTTTTCGTTTTATTATATGAATAGCCAGAAAATGATTTATCCGCAAAAATGCTTGATTCTTTTCTCAAAATTGATTAAAATATAAAATAGCGCTTTAGCGTTAGTTTTTTGTTGTTTACGTTCTTTTCCAAATAAAAATAATTCCCAGAGGCAAGGTTGTTTGAAAAAATAACTTTGCCTCTGCGAATTAAATTCGCAGACTTGCGTCAAGCAAGTTAAAAAATAGCCTTCTTTAATTCAAGCTTCTTTAAAAAGAAGCGGGTCGATTGGATTAAAGAATGTGCTATATTAATAAAAATCGACCTTAAGAAATCTTCAAAGATTCCTTTTGGTCGAGAATTAAAAGGTCCTTTTAATTCCTATGAAAAATAAAGTTATTGCAATCGCCTTAGCTTTAACAACTTTGGCTTGGGTTGCTCCAATCAATGGTGCGACCGTTGAAGAGCTTCAAGCTCAAATCAACACCTTGCTCCAACAAATCGCGCAGCTTCAAGCTCAGTTGGCGGCTCAGGGCGGAACAACTACTGCAGCTGCTTGCTTCACCAAAAATCTTTCAAAAGGTATGAAAGATCCAGAAGTAACCACGTTGCAGCAAGTGTTGAAGACCGATTCTTCAATCTATCCTGAAGGATTAGTGACTGGATACTTTGGTTCATTGACCGAAGCAGCCGTCAAGAAATTCCAAGCTAAATATGGAATTACTCAAACTGGTACAGTTGGCCCAGTAACCAGAGCGAAATTAAACGCTCTCTATTGTGGTACTGCTCAACAGACAACCACAACCACTGCCACTGTTACTCCAACTGCCACCCCGGTTGTCGCTGCTTACGGTACTTTGTCTGTTAACAAAGTGCCAGTTGCTAACCCATCCTACACCTATTATGCCGGCGGAACCTATGAGCTTTTTGCCGCTGAATTCAAAGCTAGTGGTTCTGATATCAACATTAGAAAGATTGGTTTAGATATCACTACCAGTAATAACATCTTCCCCTGGCAGAAATTCTCAACCATTTCTTTGTGGGATGGTTCAACAAAATTAGCTGAATACGCTGTTAATCAAGCTAATTTAATTGAGAATGTTTTTGCCTCAAGCTATACCTTAAATGCCAGTGGCTTAAACCTCATTGTTCCTAATGGTCAGAAAAAGACAGTGACTGTCAAAGCCACTTTGTTGCCGGCTCTTACTACAGACGCCCGAAGCGCATCATTCACTATCGCAATGAATGATGCAACCGTTTATGTTGATACGGCTGGTGTGGTTTATACTTCTCTTAGTGTTACTGGCAAAAACTTATCAGCCACTATTGGAACTGTTTCAGAGAGCAATCAAGCCAGCTTTGTTGTTTCAACCGCCACTGACAATCCAGTCAAAAGCAATGTGATTGCTTCAACCAGCAACACCACTGCTGTTACCTTGTTGAAATTCACTGTTAAAAATGACAGTGATGTGAGCGCTACTCTCAACAAGGCTTCTACAACCATTACATTGTCCAATGCAACCACCCAACCCTACATTACAGCTGTTGAGTTGTGGGATGGTAGCACTCGGGTTCAATCAGCTGCTCCTTCTTGGAGTACGTCTACTCCTACTAATGCTAATATTCTCTGGGAGAACTTCACTTTGCCAATTGCTGCTAATACCACGAAGACCTTTACTGTTAAAGCCATCATCGCTTCTATTCCAACAACCGATACCACTTTTGTTCCAGGCAGCTCTGTAAAAGCGACAAATATTTGGTTGCAGGGTGTTGATACTAATTCCAATGTGGTTGGAAAAGATTATAGCTTGACTGGCAATGAACAATACGTGTACGTCAAAGCGCCAGTCTTTGCTTTAGGTTCCTACAGCTTCACAGCCAGTGGTTCTAGCAATTATCCTCAAAGCATTGGTACAGCGAAAATTACTTTGGGCATTACTGCTTATAACAACGATATTTATATCTACAAGAACACTGCCAGTACTACTGGAACCTTCCTTCCTTCGGCGCCTGGTACACCAGCTTATAACTTCACTTGTACTAGTAATGCTACAGAAGAAACAGTGGAGTCAGATGTCTTTTATCGCATTTCCGCTGGTTCAACCGCTACTTGTGAGTTGAATGGTGTTCTTACTTTGAGCACTTCAACTCAAAATGGTTTCTACCAATTTGCTGTGAGCAAGATCACTTGGAATACTTCTGCTACAACCACTGGTGCTGTTGAACAGACTTGGGGTTGGGATAACTTCAAGACCGGTTCAACCTACTTGTCTTACTAACACCCTTTCCTTGAGGGGTTGAGCTTGGGAAACCAAGTTCGAAGCTGCTCCGCCTTTGGCGGAGCAGCTTTTTATTTCTTTCAATTTTTCATTTTTAGAATTGACCCAAACATCAGGACTTAAATTATTGACTTTCAAAATATATGGTCGCAATAAGATCATTGGCGCCGGACTAGTTATTTTTTTCTACAACCCTCCTATCAGTAGGAGGTTACCACAAAATCCGGTGGCGTAAAAAAAGGTTTCTGGACGGCCCTGGTTCTTTAGTGAACCAGGGCCTTTTTAAATAAAACCTTTACTATTGACTTTTTTAAATTTTTATGCTGGAATATAAGAAGCTTTTTAAAAAAAAGAAAGGAGGTTTTTTGATGAAATATTTTTTATTGTTTTTGTTATTAATTGAGAATCTGGTTCTCTACGCCTTTCGGCCGTGGGGACAGGAAAAGGTTGGATGGACGGGGTTGACTGGGGGACTGATGCTGTTCTCAGTCTTTTTAATGGTCCTTCTTTCTGTCCTAGAGGACAGGAAGAAGGAAAAGGGCGAAAGAAAAAAAGCGGGCTTTTAAGCCCGCTTTTATTCTTCAACCCTATTGACTTTTTGTATTTTTATGATATTCTTAAAACAGCAACAAGGTGAACCTTAGGGCTATCGGCCCGGGCCACACCTTGTTAAAAATTTAATAGGAGGTTTTAAATGATCAGGAGTAATTTTTTGAAAATCTGGGCGGTTTGGGAACGCATTCCCAAACCGCAGGACATTCTGGAGAGGATTAAAAGTGGCGCCCTTCAGGGCGTCCACTTTGATCCTTTAAAAGCACGGCTGAAAGTGCCGTGCGTGGTGGTAGAGCGGGGAATTGTGAAACCTTGGGTGTTTTTGCCCCAACTGGGGCAGCCCCAGTGGTTTCAGATTTCCCTTTCTGTGCCCGGTCCCAAGGGCTGGGCTGTAGTGGTTGGGGAGAACAAACTTATCACTCCCCACTTTAACAATAAAGTGGGGAAGTGGTTACTTCTTTTCCGGAATGGGACCGTTGTACGGTTCCATGGCCGGAAACTGGTGGCGGACTACCTAGGGGTAGCCCGTCAGGGAAATCATTACTCTCTCTTAGAAAGAGAGAGAGTAATGATTGATATCCCGCACTATGTGCGGGATAAGGAATCCCTGCGGGATTTCCTCGTCGGTCAGGTTGACGAGGAAATCCTGAAAGTCTCGGTCGAACTCTTTGAGTCCGATCGGAGACTTCCCAACCCCAAATGGGAAGCGGGGCTTAAAAAAGTCCCAATCCCAACCCGTCCACCGCAACTAATTCGGCCACAACCACCGGAGCCTGCCTCCCCTGCCTCCCCTTCCCCTTCTAAAAATAAAAAAATAAAAGAAAAAAGAAGGGTGGTTGAGGCGAGAAGGGGCAAGGAATTGCCCCTTCGGGCAGCGGATGAGGTAGAAAAAAACCCTCGGGGCCTGTCCCTGAGGGACTTCCAAGAAGAAAATTAAAAACAAGCGGCTGCGTTGGGACAACGCAGCCGCTTTTCTTTTTCCTTTCATTTTCCTTTCATTATTGAAACCTCATCTTTTTTATTTTATAATCAAAAAAATGCCAAAAAAGATATTTAATTGGAAAATTATCTTTATTATCGCGGCACTTTTTGTTTTTCTCTCGCCAGCTGTTTTTGCGCAATCAATTAATTCTCAGAGCGTTTTTTATGTTGAAAGCGATTATGATTATTATTCGCGCAATCAACTTAATGCCACCCTTGTTTATCAAACCAATAAACTTAATTTTTTCGTTGATACTAATTGGTGGCAAAGCCTTTCTTTCAATAATCAAAACACCATCAGCGCCAAATTTGCTACCTTAGCTACTTATTTTGAGCAGTACGATTATCCACGAATTGTTGCTACTTTTGGCTCTGAAGCGCTTCCCGGCTATGACAATGATTACCACATTTATGTTTTAATTCATCCTTTGAAAGAAAATTATGTTGGTTATGCTCGCTTTGTTGATTCTTTGCCAGCCGCCTCTGGCAATTTTTCCAATCAGCATGAGATGGTTTATTTAAGCACGAGTATTTTTTGGGACGCGTCGATTAATCAACTTGGCTATTATCTTTCTCATGAAGTATTGCATCTTATTTCGTTTAATCAAAAGGGGATTTTTGTTAATTCTGACGATGAGCGCTGGTTAGCCGAAGCGCGTTCTGATTATCTCTCCACCTTTTTGGGTTATAACACTAATTTAAGCGGCAGTTTTTTAGAAAAACATCTTAATGATTTACGTCAAAACCCAAGCTTTTCTTTGTTAGAATTTAGAGGTACAAACAGCGATTATGCCGCGGTCCATCTTTTAGCAGAATACATTGTTGAGAAGTATGGCATTAAAATTTTAGTTGACTCTTTGCGTTCTAATTTAACTGGTATTGCTTCCATCAATTATGCTTTAGCAAAAAATGGTTATTCGGAAGATTTTAATACTATTTTCAAAAATTGGTTGATTACCCTCCTTTTTAATGATTGTTCGTTGGGCAAACTTTATTGTTTTGATAATGCTAATTTAAAAAACTTTCATATTTATCCCTATACTACCTATTTGCCGGAATATGGCGTGGTTTCTTTAACTGCTAGCACTTATTTAAATTTATATGCTGGCAACTGGATTAAAATTAGTGGCGGCCGAGGTGATTTAAAAATTTATTATGAATTTCCTCAAGACACCCAATTTATTTTAGTTTATATCACCACTGATAAAAGTAACAACAAAAAGATTGAAACGGTTAGTAGTGAGAATAAAAAAGGGACAATCTCGATTAATGATTTCGGCGTTGATACCAATACTCTTTATCTTTTACCAATAATTACCGATAGCTCTTCCGGCGGCGTTTTATTCAAGTATGATGCTCAAATTTCTAGCAGCGCTTCCAATAATTCTGCTTTAATAGAGCAGCTCACTCAACGGATTGCTCAATTAAAAGCCCAGCTATCAACGCTTATTGCTCAATTGAACGCAATGAATCAAACAAATCTTTCTTGCTCATTTTTCCAAAGAGACTTGTATTATGGTTTAAGAAATGATAATGAAGTAAAGTGTTTGCAAAAGATGCTTTCTGAAAAAGAACCCGATCTTTATAGCGAAAGATTAATCACTGGTAATTTTTTGGATCTAACCAAGGCAGCCATTCAAAAATTCCAGCAGAAAAATGGTCTGCCAGCCACCGGTTATTTTGGTCCTTTAACGCGGGCTATTGCCAATCGTCAATGGTTTGGTTATTAAGGTAATATTTTGGCAAGTTTTTCGTTATATATTATAGAGGGACAATATGAAAAAAGCCGAAATTATTGCCAGAATCAAACAATTAAAGATGATAAGGCCTGATCAAGAATGGTTGGATTCAAGCAAAAGAATTTTAATGGCCCAAATTGAGAAAACTGAAATAAAAAGCGCTCAAGCGCCTATTTTTGTTTTTGGTTGGAAATATAAATTAGCAGCCGTTTTTTGTGCTTTCTTGCTTTTGTTCGGCGGTATCGTTAATTTAGCTCAAACCGCTTCCATTGATAGCCCTCTTTACAGCTTTAAACTCTTAATAAATAAAAGCTTAATTGCTTTAGCGCCGGCTGAATACAAGTTGGATTTGAAAATGATGCTGACGCAAGCAGTCGTTAATGATTTAAATAAAAAAGTAGGTGATTATTACAATCAGCTGGCTTTTGAAACCGTTGCTCAGAATTTAGAGGAATTGACCAATCAAATAAAACAAATTTCCAATCCTCAACAAGTGGCTATTTTATCCGAACAATTACAAAAAGAAACCAACAAAGCAAAAGAGAGTTTGAAACAAATTGCAAATAAAAACGAATCGGCAAGCGAAATAGTTAAAATTCAAAATCAACTGCAGGAAGTAGAAAATAAAGTTTTTGCCTTAAAATCAGAAGCAGAAGAAAAAATTAATCATTGCCCTGTTTATTTGGAAGACGATTTAAATTATATTAAAGACAAAATTGATTACATAGATTTCAGTATGGAGGAAAAAGAAGAAGTTATAAATCAGTTAAAACAAGCTGATGAATTATTAAGCAATAATCGTTGCGTAGATGTTTTGATAATTATTGATGAATTGAAACAGAAGATGGGATTGTAAAATTGCTGAGATTTAAAGCAAAAAGCCCTTTTATGGGCTTTTTTGTTTGTCATAAATAAATTATTGTCTATAATATAGATTAATGTCGCGAATTAAGATTAATTTAAAATTTTTTAAACAATGAACCAATTAATTTCTCTGGAGAAAAATTTAAAAAAAGTTGCTTTTTTCTTGGTGGGCGCGGCTTTATTTTCCGCATTAATGTTTTTGCCTAATATTTTAAGGCCATTTATTTTAGGCAAAATGTTTCCTTTTCAGTTTTTTGTCCTTTTGCTTTTGTTTGTCTGGGTAATTTTAATGGTGATTAATTTTCAAAAATATAAGCCGCATTTTAATCTCTTAACGATTGCCATCTCAATTTTTTATCTAGCCATTTTAATTAGTTGTATTTTTAGCCTTGTTCCTTATCGTAGTTTTTGGGGTAATGCTGAGCGAATGGAGGGTTTTATTTCTTTGCTTCATTTTTATGTTTTCTTTTTAGCCATTTCTTCGATTTTTTTTGAAGATAAAGAAGCGATCCGCAAATTAATTTTTACTTCGATTTGTATTAGTTTTTTTGGCGCTATTTTTCCTATTTTGGAAATTTTAAAAATTGTGCCGGTAGTGGGAGGTGAAAATTTGTCCCGGCCCGGTGGTGTTTTTGGCAATCCAACATTCTTTGCCGGCTTTTTGCTCGTGCATTTGTTTTTAATCGTTTGGTATTATCTTAATTTTATTCAGCAATCTGAGTTTAAACAGCAAAAAAATTTAGTATTAATAATGGGCATTGTTTCGTTTTTCGTTTTTTGGTGGGCTCAGACGCGCGGTTCTATTTTAGGTTTGGGTTTGGGATTGTTTGTTGGGTTAATTTTGAGTATTTTTACTATTCCTGATAAAAAATACAAAAAAATTAGTGCTATTGTTGCCGTCGCGATTATTATTTTGGGTGTTTTGTTTTTTGTTTTTCAACCCAAAATTCAAAAAAGTGTTATTAGCGAAAAAATTCCTTTTATCGGTCGTTTGGCCAGTATTTCTTTGTCCGATGCTTCGACGCGCGCCCGTATTTTAAATTGGCAGCGCAGTTTTAATTGGTGGAAAGAAAGACCTATTTTTGGTTATGGCCAAGATATGTATTATGCTGTTTTTGATAGTCATTATGATGCCAATGATTATGCCTTAAGTCATGAACGTTTTGATAGAGCGCATAATAAATTTTTTGATGTCTTAGTGATGAATGGAATAGTTGGTTTTCTAGCTTATTTATTTTTGTTGTTTGTGGTCGGGTATTTGATTTATAAAAAAGTTAAATCATCCGAAACATTAAAAGATAAAATTAGTTGGATCATCATTTTTTCTTTGTTTATAGCCTATAATGTTCATAACTTTTTTGTTTTTGATACGCCAGCTAACTCAATCTTTTTCTATTTCTTTTTAGCATTTATCAATTTATCAACTACTAATATAAAAATTCGAAAAAATATCATTGATGATAAAAATGAGTCAAAAAAATTTATTTCCAAAAACTCGCTCGATGTTTTGGATGTATTAGTAATAGGAGCGTTTTTATTGGTGGCCGCCTTTATCTTTTATCATGTTGATTACAAACCTTATAAGGCCGCCCAATTAGTTTTTGAAGCAAATCGGGTTAACCCCCAGGATTTAGAAGGGAGATTTGTAATTTTTGAGAAGGCGGTCAATTTGAACACTTTCATTAATACCGAAATAAAAAAGCCTTGGGCCGATTACTTCTTTTCTTATTTATCCTATGCCAACTCTGGTCAGATTAAAATTGACACGAATCAAGTAATTAAAGATTATGAAAAGATTAAAGATCAATTACTATCGGGTTATAAAAGAGAGCCAATGGTAGATTTTTATGTTTATTTGAGCTATATTGCCTCGCAAATGCCAAAACTTCCTAATTTATCAGAAACAGAAAGACAGTTATACCTAAATGAAATGGATGAATATTTTGGTTTTTTGAAGAAAAATTATCCGAAAAGAAGCGATTTGATTTTGCAATATGTTTTGAGTCAGCCAACAAAAGAAAAAACACAACAGGAATTATCAGAAATGCTAGAGAAAACTCCTAAATATGCACCCGCTTGGTGGTTGAAGGCAGTTTTGGCTATTCAAGATCAAAAAAGCGAGGAGGAAATTTTCAAATATATGAACACTGCTTTTGATAATGGCTATGAGTTTTCTTTGGAAAATACCTCTGATTTCATTATGAATGTTATGCCGCAAGTTTCTTATTTTCAGCAACAAGGAAAGTTAATTAATTTAGTGGATCAAGAAATTGAAAAAACAGAAGCAATGCTTCAAGATAAAAAATTGTCGGCTTTCCAAAAAGGCCTTCTGTTAAATAAAGTCAAAGGGTTAATTGATTTGGCTATTTTTGTAGAAATTAGCAATCCACCTAAAGATCCAGAACATATCAATAAAGTTATTGCCTATTTAGAAAAAGCTAATCAATATCAAAAAAATCGCCTCCAAATAATTATTAAATTAGCTGCTGCTTACGCTCAGTTACATAATAAAGAAAAGGCTATCGAATATGCGAAACAAGTTTTAAAAATTGATTCGCGTTATGCAACTGATGTTCAGGAATTTATTAATTTAGTTGAAAACGAACAATGGGATAAACTTTTCTAACTTGCATAAAATTAAAAGTTGTTTAAGATTTTAGAAAGGTCAAAATAAAATTTACAATTATGGAAACACAAAATCAAACTCCTAAGAAAAAAGATTATTTATTGCCAATTTCTATTGTTTTGGCAGCTTTGATTATTGGTGGCGCTTTTATTTATAGTAAGGGATTAAATGTTTCCCAAAAAACGCAAGAAACAGAACAACAATCGTCGGGCAATATTTTAAAGTTAAATATTGCTTCCGATGATGTTGTTTTAGGTAAAGAGAATGCGCCAATAACTATTTTTGAATTTGCGGATTATCAGTGTCCTTATTGCCGCCGTTTTTATTTATTAAGTCATCTTGATTTAGTTAAAGATTATGTTGATACAGGATTAGCCAAAATTGTCTTTGTTGATACGCCATTGCCCTTCCACGAGTTTGCTCAAAAGGCTTCAGAAGCAGTTTGGTGCGCCAAAGACCAAAATAAATTTTGGGAAATGCATGACAAAATATTTGCTTCAGCTGAAAGTGCGGATGGTTTAAAAATTGATTCGTTAATAAATTATGCCAAGGAATTAAAACTAGACCCTGCGAATTTTTCTGATTGTTTGAATTCAAATAAATATGCAGCGCGAGTTCAACAATCTCTTGATCTAGCTTTTAAATTGGGAATTATTGGAACACCCTCATTGATTATTACACCTACCAAAAACTTGCCTTTAGATATTGATGTTCAAAAAATTAAGGCAGCTTTTGAGGGTTCTAGTCCTTCGGCTGATCTGGGCAATGCAACATTACTAATCGGAGCCCAGCCCTACACTGTTGTGAAGTCGATTTTAGATACTTATGCGCGATAATATGCAAATTAAAATTTATTCAACCCCAACCTGCCCTTATTGTCATTTAGCCAAAGAATTTTTAAAAGCGATGAATGTTGAGTTTGAAGATGTTGATGTTTCTCAAGATGAAGCAGCAGCGCAAGAAATGATTGAAAAAAGTGGTCAAATGGGTGTGCCAGTTATTGATATTGATGGAGAAATCATTGTTGGCTTTAATAGGGCAGAATTAGAAAGAATTTTAAAGGAAAAAGGACTTCTAAAATAAATCAAAATAAACCCCCTAAGCCTTTGGGGGTTTTTATTTTTTTAAGTTTTTTATATAATTAAAAAGATGAAGAAAATTTTAGCCTATTTGTCATTACCAGAAATGATTTTGTTTTGGATGATGTTGGTTGTGATGCTATTTTTACTAGGCATTATTTTGTATTTTGGCGAAGGGATTTGGGAAACAATTGGTCTTGTAGTCATAATAGTTTTTTTGCTAATCAGCTTCTTTTTAACTTTACGCAATACAATTAGACACTACGAGCTTTTGGCCGAACGCAATCAAATTAAAACAATAATTGCTAATTTTACCGAAGCAATTATTGCTTATGACAGCGATTTTAGAATCACTGTTTTTAATAGCGCTGCTGAAGAACTTTTTGGTTTAAAAGCGATTGACATTGTAGGTCAGATTGTTACTCCTGAGTGGGCTAAAAATTCAAAAACCAAATTGTTGGCCCAGGTTCTTTTTCCCAGTTTAGCACCAACGATGACTTGGAAAAGCGATCCAGCTGTTTTCCCCAATATAATGGAAATTTCAATTACTGATCCATTTATAGAATTAGTTGTAACCACTATTCGAGTTTTGGATCAAAAAGGAAAAATTTTGGGATTTTTTAAAGTTATTAAGGACAGGACAAGAGAAGAGGAAATTTTAAAGACCAAATCAGAATTTTTGACGGTAGCAGCCCATCAGATGCGAACGCCTTTATCGGGTATTCGCTGGAGTTTGGAGACTTTGCTGGGTGAAGATAATAAAAATTTGACTGAAACCCAGAGGGATTTATTAAAGAGAACATTGGAAGCAACGGATAAAGTTTTGAAATTGGCTAATGATTTGCTTGATACGGCTAATATTGAAGCAGGTAAATTTGGTTATGAATTTGTGCAAAGTGATTTAATTGCTCTAATCCATAAAGTCATAGAAGGGTATGTTTCTTTAGCTGAAAGACATGGAATTAAAATTTATTTTCAGCCGCCAGCTGATGGTTTGGATCCTTTCAAATTTGATCCAATGCGAATAAAAATCGTTATTCAAAATCTTATTGAAAACGCTTTGCGTTACAATGTTGAAAATGGGCAAATTATTATCAAAATCGAAAAAAAGCCGCCTTATGTTGAGGTTTCCGTTACAGACACTGGTATCGGCATTCCTAAAGATGAAATTCCCAAATTATTTAATAAATTTTTCCGTGCTACCAATGTATTAAAATATGAAACCGAAGGAACAGGACTTGGTCTTTACATCACTAAGAATATTGTTGAAGCGCACGGAGGAAAAATTTGGGCTGAATCAATTGAGAATCGCGGTTCCACTTTCTATTTTACGCTTCCAATGGATGAAAAATTATTGCCCAAGCGTTATATCGCGTCTTCACTTTAAAAGTTGAAAAATTTTGAAAAAGAAGTAAAATAAAAAACGTTAAAAATTTAAGGGCCTGTAGCTTAGTTGGTAGAGCGCCTCGATGGCATCGAGGAGGTCAGGGGTTCGAGTCCCCTCAGGTCCACTAAAAAACCAACCGCCTTTCGGCGGTTGGTTTTAGAATAAAGAATTTTGAGAGGGTGTTGCAAAACGCTTTTTTTCCAATTCTTCTAATTTTTTCTCTAATTCCCGATGCAATGATAACCAATTAAAAGGCACTTTGACGGGCGCATGAAATTTGGAGGGAATAATTAAATGATCTTTTTTTAAAATAAGCTCGTATAACTCTTTAGTTATTTTAACATCATTTAAGCAATATTTTTTAAGCTCTTCGATTTTGCCTTCTTTGTATAATTGAATTGCCTCCAAACCATTACCATTTTTTCCTTGTCCTATATTTGCAAGAGCCAATTCGTCTAAGCTGATTTTATGCCCGCGTTTTTCTTCGATTTCTTTCAAAATGTCCAAAACAATATGATCGTCGAATTTATAATTAAAATGTTTTTCAATTAGCGGCAAATCAAAATTATAAATTGAAAAACCAACAATAACACCTGATTCATGAAGTAACTTTTCAAAAAGATGAAATTCTTTTTCCGTAAAAGCCAGATATTCGTCTCGTTTATAAGAATAAACGCCAATGAGAGAAATTTGGAGTTTGTGAAGATTTTGTTTTCCTCCAACATCAGCAAAAGAATTTTTTGTTTCTAAATCAAGAACTATTTTATCAAGCATTTTAAATACAATGATCAGCGACGCTTGAAGCGGCAAAGCTTTCGGGTTTGGTTTTAACCAAGAAACCGCAGCCTCTTACTAAGCCGGTAACTTCATTGATTAAATTGCGCGTTTCGCCATTTTGACCCACATCAACATGAATTTCTAAATCAAAATTATAAAATTTATTTTTTTCCAAAAGCTTTAACAATTGTTGGCCGATTTCCAAAGAAAGATAGACTTCTTTATAGATACGCTCCCTTAAACTCTTAAAATTTTTATCTTTAATCCGTCGCCAGAAATAACGACCGCCATTACCAACTCGCCAAATAATAATGGCTGTGACAAAATCTGAATGGTCGGCTGCATTCAAAGAATCCGTGCCAATAACTAATTTGTAAGTGGCAGTGGGATTTTCTTGGATGAAACTAAAAATTTCCCCAATTAATTTTTTGAGGCTGAATTTCTTGTTATCCGACGAATTAAATATGAGCCCTGTCATATCAGAATTGATATTAATTGATAAAAAGAGAATGTCAATTTTAAATTATTGCCAATAAATTAGATAATAATTTTTCTTGCCGCGGCGAACAACAAAGATATTTTCAACCAAAGCTTTTCGGGGTGTAAGAATTAAATTAATATCCTTCACAATCTCGCCATTTAAAGAAATGGCCTTATTGTTTATATCTTCACGTGCTTGTCTTTTGGATGGGCAAACTCCCGTTTCTATTAGAAAATCAACAATATTTAATTCTTTTTTGCTTTTAATTATTGCAGAAGGAACATCGTTTAATCCTTCTTTTAATTCTTCAGCCGAAAGATTTTTTAAATTATTGTAAAACAAAGCTTCAGATATTTTTTGAGCGCGTTCTAAAGCTTTTTCACCATGAATCATTTTTGTTAATTCTTCGGCCAAACGTTTTTGCGCTTTTCTTTGTTCCGGACGATTTTTTACCTCATTTTCTAATTCGGCGATTTCTTCTTTGGCTAAGAATGTCAAAAGTTTTAAAAGATTAATCACATCACGATCATCAGTATTAATAAGAAATTGGTAGAATTGATAAGGAGAAGTTTTTTGCGCATCGAGCCAGATTGCCCCTCCTTCGGTTTTACCAAATTTTGTTCCATCTGCTTTAAGAAGCAAGGGCAAAGTTAAACCAAAAACTTCTTTATTTTCCAATTTTTTAATTAAATCAATGCCTGCTGTGATGTTGCCCCATTGATCGCTGCCACCAATTTGAAGTTCACAGTTATAATTTCTAAAAAGCCAGAGATAATCATAGGCCTGTAAAAGCATGTAGCTAAATTCGGTAAAAGATATACCTACTTCTAATCGGTTTTTGATTGATTCTTTTGCCAGCATATAACCAATGCCAAAATGCTTGCCAATATCCCGGATAAATTCAAGCATAGTTAATTTTTTCAACCAATCTTTATTTTTTAAAACAAGCGCTTTTTTGTTTTCTATCTCTTCATTTAATAACCATAAGAATTGTTTTTCTAATTTTTTTGCCCATTCATCAATTAATTCTTCTGCTTGTAATTTTCTTTCTGATTTTTTTCCGCTGGGATCGCCAATTAAACTCGTGCCAGTACCTAAAACAGCAATAGCCGTATGATTAAATTGAGCAAAGCGTTTTAAAGTTATTAAAGGCAGAAGATGGCCAACGTGCAAACTATCAGCAGTGGCATCAAAACCACAATATAACACAATCGGTTTTTCTAGCCGTTTTTTTAATTGATTGGCATCGGTTGTCTGATTAATCAGACCGCGCCATTCTAATTCATCAAAAATATTTGTTTTCATACTTTTTAATTTTATAAATTTTCCATTAATAAGTCAAAACCCTGGTCAATTGACCAGGGTTTCTATGATTGATTGAAGGAAATTTCTAAATTTTTCCAATCCATTTTTTTCAAGGAGAGTACTAACTGGTGGTTGATTTTGAGTTAAATGATTTGGTTCTTGCAATATTTCCTTGATATCTATTCTTTTTTTCGCAACTTCTTCTTCTAATAATCTTATTTTTCTTTTTACATCCACCAACTCTTTGATTTTTATCGGTTCTGCTTTTGATACATACCACAACCCATCGAGTAAATAGCATGCCCTCTTTTCTAAAATTTCATATCCTTCTGCATTATTGCTTTTTCGAACCCAAGAAAATGGCGGAATAAAAATACCAATAGAATTTTTTCCTGGATCAAGTATAACATTGTTATCAATGTAACAATTATGATCAATCAGTGCCGGCCCAATAATCCAAGCACCAGCCCCAATATAAACCTTTGATTTAATAATTACTATTGCTTGCTCTTTTCCCTTGTGTCCTATAATTTTTACTCCGGTTTCTAAATAAGAAAAATTTTCAATTTTAGCATTGTCTACAACAACTTGTGGTCCCAATACAACCTCATCATAAATCCTTGAGCAATTAATATGCGAATTTCCGCAAACAACCACTTCTTTGCCGAAAACGCTTTCCATAATTATAGACCCGTTAACATAACAGCCCGGTCCAAACTTTGAACCTTCGATGGTGGAGTCGATTACCACTGATCCCTCTTCAATTACCGCCGTAAAAATTCTACTATCAATAATTTTAACTCCATCTTTTATGGTTGCTTTGGATAAAAAACAATTGGAAACAAAAGCATCACTACCAATTTCTCCATACCCCTTAAAAAGCGTAATAGGCATAATAGTGGCATCAGCATCGATGAAAACTAAAGGAAAATCGCTGGCATCTATCTCAGGGTCATCTCCAAAAACGATTCCAGTCAGAGTATCTGGTTGAATAGTATGAATGGGTTCCAATAGGGGAAAAACTTTTTCATTTCTTTTTTTATTCATTTTTTACCTCCTAAAAAATTTTTAAAAAACCAATTTAATCTTAGAACTTTTTTATTTTTTGTCAAATAAATCAGGAATTGAAAAAACAAGAAAAATTATTAAGATTAATAAGGTTAGTTAAAATAATTTCTGGGCCGGTAGCTCAGTGGCAGAGCGTCCCGTTCGCATCGGGAAGGTCGTGGGTTCAACTCCCATCCGGTCCACCATTGATTGACTAAATTTTTTCTTTTGTTATTCTAATATAAAGAAGATCTTTAAATTTCAGATTGCGCCCTTAGCTCAGTGGTAGAGCGTTTCGTTGACATCGAAAAGGTCGGAGGTTCGATCCCTCCAGGGCGCACTTAAAACCTGCTAGTGGGTTTTTTTATTTTTTTAAACACTTTATAATAAAATTAGCAATTTAAAAATTTAAAGGAGGTCAAAATGTTTGGAAAAAATCAACTGACCGAATTAAATAATATAGAAAAAGCTGTTTTGGTAATGATTGTTACTCTTGTTGGATTTATTTATACGCTGTTTTTCTGTTATTTTTTTTCGTTTATTTCTGATAATTTCTTTTTCCCACAGGTTTATTTTGCGAAATTCTGGATGTGGTTTTTAAAAAATTCCGCTATTAATTTAAAAACAATAATTATTTTTTCAGTTGGCGAAGAAGTTATTTGGCGAATTTTGCCATTATCTTTACTCGTGTCATTGTTTAGTAAATTAAAAGATAAAAGATTGGGAAATTTATTGTTGATTATTGCGATTATTTTTTTATCGTGGGGATTTGCTCTTGAACATTCAACGTCGTTTAATATTTTTATTCAAGGCGTTTTAGGATTAATCTGGTCTTATCTCTTTTTAAAAAATGGCGGGTATCGGCAAAAATTTGCCCCAGCAGCTCTAAGTGTAATTTTTTCTCATCTTGCTTATAATTTGCTTGTTCTTGGTAATGGCTATCTTTTTGTTAAGTGGTTTGGTGGGTTGTAATTTAAAAAAACAAAGGCGCCTCTTAGAAGGCGCTTTTTATTTGCAAAAAAATCAATAGATGTTAGGATATTATCAATGCTGGAAAAAATTAAAATTATTTTTGAAAATGAAGATTTTTTAGTGGTGAATAAACCCAATGGCCTTTTGGTGCATTCAGCAAAAAAAGATGAAAAAACGCTGGTTGATTGGTTACTCAATCGTTATCCTAAAATAAAAGATGTAGGCGAGGACAGAACGCGGCCGGGCATTGTTCATCGTTTGGACAGAGAAACTTCCGGTTTGCTTTTGGTTGCTAAAAATCAAAAAGCTTTCGAATATTTCAAAAAACTTTTTCAAGAACATCAAATTAAAAAAGGATATTTAGCTTTAGTTTATGGCGAGTTTAAAAACAAAAAAGGAATAATTGATAAACCCATTGGCATTGTTTCCTCTTCAATTAAGCGTTCGACGGCTGCTAAGAAGATGAAGGAATTAAAAGAGGCCATTACTGAATATGAAGTGGTCGATAGTTGGGAGTTTGAAGGCGAAAAATATTCTTTATTAAAAGTTTTCCCTAAAACCGGTCGAACCCATCAAATTAGAGTTCATTTATCAAGTATTGGGCATCCGATTGTGGGAGATAAAATTTATGGTCGGAAGAAAAACGATTTATCCCCGCGTTTATTTTTACATGCTTATTTTTTGGAATTTAAAGCGCCCAATGGCACAGTTTTGCATTTAGAAAGTGATTTACCTCAAGATTTAGAGTTTGTTTTAAGAAAAACAGGCGGCAGTCCAAACATTTGACAAAAGATTAAAATCTATTATAATTTAGGCGGCAAAGAAAAGAGATCTTTAAAAATTAAATAAAAGGAGGAAGAAATGGAAGAAAGGTTGTTTTTGATTGTTGATAGTAATATGTTGTTGAGAAGTTTTGCTTTTGTGGAAATGTTGGGAAAAGAAGATGAGATTCAGATAGTAGTTCCGCGGGCAGTAGTGGAAGAACTTCGAAATGCCGCCGATCTTGAAAAATTAAAGCGGCTAAAAACTAAGCCGCAAAAGGGAGAGGTTAAAAAGTGGAAAAAAACCATCGCTTTAGCGTTAAGGCGATGGCCACAGATTGAAAAGAAAATTAGATCCGGCGAATGGAAGGTTGCTGGATCCTATCGAAAAAGGATTGTACCCAGCTTGATTTTAGAGGCACAAAAAATGAATTTAAAGTCCATTTCTATAGCAGATATTCGGGTGGTGGCGACAGCCATTGCCCTCAAAAATGGCGGCGAAGGCAAAGTAAAATTACTTTCCTTAGATTATGAAGTTGTTAAACTGGCCAGACGAATGGGTATTAATGTCCCCCCAACCCATGGTTGGCAGAGACATTTTTGGAAAAACGAAATTTTATTTTAATTTTAAAATTTAAAAGGAGGAAAAAAATGAAAGAATTAATTGAAGAATTCGCAAGGAGATTTTTTATTGTTTTGATATTGCTAGGGTTGTTGGCGGCTCTGCTGTTGTTTTCCAGCTGTACCCCGCTGGGGATAACGATGGCGGTTGATACCAATCTTCCCATCCAGACGACTCGTATTACTGTAATCAACGCCACTCCTTATTATTTTTATGTTTTAATTGATGGGGAAGAGAAAGGGGTGGTGGAATCCTACGGAAAATGGGTTGGAGGATTATGGAATGGATCTTATTATGGCGTTCAAGTAGCACTTCAGATTATTGATAAAAAGGGCTTCGCTTATAGCG
The DNA here is from genome assembly GCA_049720475.1 of Minisyncoccia bacterium. Classification (GTDB taxonomy): domain Bacteria; phylum Patescibacteriota; class Minisyncoccia; order UBA6257; family JAAZHW01; genus SKW32. The sequence continues at coordinate 52,541 of JBNASH010000033.1, read as the reverse complement.
ATGCCCTCTGGGTTTATTCCTCGTATTCCAGATATTCTTATACTTTCACCATCCGACAAGGGTCGGATGGGCGATTGTATGTGGAAAGAAGGTAATTTTTATAAAGGGACTCATTTGAGTCCCTTTTTGTTTTTTAAAGTGGACGAAAAGAATTTTTTGTGATAAGATAAAAACACAAAAAATAGTTTGGAAATAAAAATTATGGCAGATAAAAAAGGGCAACAATTAAATAATCAAGTTTCCAGACCACCGATTGTTGTAGTAATGGGCCATATTGATCATGGGAAAACCACTCTTTTGGATACCATTCGCAAAAGCAATGTGGCAGCTAAAGAAGCAGGCGGAATTACCCAGCATATCGGCGCTTATGAAATTACTGTTCAGAGCAAAAATCCAGAATACAATGGCCGAAAAATTACTTTTATTGATACACCAGGACACGAAGCCTTTTCTGCTATTAGAGCGCGAGGGGCGCAAGTAGGTGATGTAGCAATTTTAATTATTGCGGCTGATGAAGGCGTTAAGCCGCAAACAATTGAGGCATTAAATCATATTCAACAAGCTAAAATTCCCTTTATTGTTGCCTTGAATAAAATTGATCGAGCCGAGGCCAATCCAGACAGAGTAAAGACTCAATTAGCGGAATTGGGAGTTTTTGTTGAGGGATGGGGTGGTAATGTGCCGATCGTTAATATCTCTGCCAAAGAAGGCAAAAATATTGAAGAATTATTGGAATTAATTCTTTTGGTGGCTGATATGGAAAATTTGACGGCTGAAAAAGATGGGCCGGCAAATGGTGTCATTTTAGAAACTAAATTTGATAATAAACGCGGAATTTTAGTGAGTGCCGTTATTAAGAATGGCGTTTTAAAAATCGGCGACCCAATTTATACGGAAACAAGTTTAGGAAAAGTGCGTTTGTTAGAGGATTGCAATGGCAAGCAAATTAAAGAAGCCACTTTTTCCTCACCCGTTTTAATTGTTGGTTTTAAGGATATGCCTCAGGTGGGCGAAGAATTTTTTGTTGGCGAAAAAACAGAAGAAGAATTGAAAAAAATTAGAGAGACAAAACAAATTGAGATCCAAAAGAAAACCACCGAAGAGAATACTCTCAATCTTATTTTAAAAGCCGATGTTGTTGGTTCGCTTGAGGCAATGAAGAAAATTTTAAATAATTTAACTTTACCAGAAGGAACAGCGCTTAAAATTATCAGTGAATCAATTGGTGATGTTTTTGTTTCGGATGTTTCTTTGGCAGAAACAGCGCCAGCAGTAATTTTGGGTTTCCGTATTAAAATTCCAAAAGATTTGCAAACAATTATTCAAGCTAAAAATATTCGCGTTTATACTTTTGATATTATTTATGAAATGGAAAAATTCTTAAAAGAGGAAATAGAGACGATGTTTAAACCGCAAGAGCCGCCGATTAAAGGAGAAGTTGAAATTTTGGCTTTATTCAGCAAAAAACGCAGCGAGCAAGTAATTGGTGGAAAAGTTATTAACGGCCGCATTGTTAAGGGCGCGCAAGTGAAAATAATGCGAGGAGAAGAAATTGTTGGCCGCGGCAAAATTCTAAATTTACAATGCAACAAAATTGATAGTAAAGAAGTCTTAGAAGGCAAAGAATGCGGAATATTAATTGATTCTGATGTAGAAATTGCTGTTGGAGACAAATTAATTTTCCAATAATATGTTTTTTAAATATTTTGATTTTCTTTTGGCATTATTTATTGTTGTTCTTTTGGTTTCCAATGTTGTTTCAGCCAAAATTTTAAAATTCGGTCCTTTGACTTTTGATGGAGGCACTATTTTATTTCCTTTGGCTTATATTTTAGGTGATGTTTTTACTGAAGTTTATGGCTATAAAAGAATGCGTCGGGTGATTTGGTTAGGGTTTTTAGCTAATATTTTGATGGCTTTTGTTTTTATAATTGTTTCGAAATTGCCGCCAGCCGAAGGATGGAACAATCAAAAGGCTTATGAAGCCATTTTAGGCTGGGTGCCGAGAATTGTTTTGGCAAGTATTATTGCTTATTGGGTGGGCGAATTTGTTAATTCTTTTATATTGGCCAAAATGAAAATTTTTACTAAGGGCCGATTTTTATGGATGCGCACTATTGGTTCAACTTTAGTAGCTGAATTTTTAGATTCCTTAATTTTTTGTCTAATTGCTTTTTTAGGGAAAATTCCCTCTTCTCTTCTTTTTGCCATTATAATCTCCAATTATATTTTCAAAGTTTTAATTGAAGTTTTGTTTACACCGATTACTTATTGGGTAGCTAATTTTTTGAAGAAAAAAGAAAAAATTGATACTTTTGATTTTCAAACTAATTTTTCACCGTTTAAAATCAGGGATTATCATTATTAATTATGAAACTTTCTGAATTTGATTATTTTTTACCAAAAGAATATATTGCTCAAAAACCAGTTTCTCCTCGTGACCATTCGAAATTAATGATTGTCAACCGCCAAACTGGTGAAATTTCCCATCATTATTTTTATGAAATAGAGAAGTTTTTAAAAAGAGGTGATGTTTTGGTTTTAAATAACACCAAAGTTCTGCCAGCGCGATTAATTGGGCAAAAACCAGACACAAAAGGCAAAATTGAAATTTTGTTAATTCGTCCGCAGGTCAAAAATTTAAAAAATTATCAATGGAGCAAAAAATGGATTGCGATTGGCAAGCCGGGATTAAATAGAGGGCAAGAGATTATTTTTAAAAATGGTTTAAAGGCTGAAGTGAAGGAAGTTTTGAATTATGAAAGAATTATTGAATTTAATTATCAAGGTGAAAAATTAAAACGATTAATTTATCAAGTCGGACAAGCACCAACCCCACCTTATATTAAACGCCTTTCAAATTTAAAGGAATATCAAACGAGTTATGCGAAACGTTTGGGATCAGTGGCGGCGCCAACGGCTGGTTTTCATTTTACTCCGCGTTTGATTAAAAGATTAAAAAAGAAGGGTGTTATTTTTAAATATGTGACATTGCATGTGGGATTGGGAACTTTTCAACCGGTGAGAGTGGAAGAAATCGAAAAACATAAAATGGAGGCTGAATGGGCAGAGATAGATAAAAAAACAGCCCAATTTTTAAATCAGGCCAAAGATAAAGGACAAAGAATTATTGCTGTTGGCACAACTACTACTCGTACTTTAGAAAGTTTTGCCGAAAAGAATCACTTAAAAGCCGGCCAGAAATTTGTAGATCTTTTTATTTATCCCGGTTATCAATTTAAATTTATTGATGCTTTAATCACCAATTTTCATTTACCGAAATCAACTTTATTAATGCTTGTTTCTGCTTTTGCTGGAAAGGATTTGATTTTTAAGGCCTATAAGGAAGCTATCAAAAATAATTATCGTTTTTTCAGCTTTGGTGACGCCATGTTTATTATTTAAAACAAAAGGATTATAATAAAATAAATTATGCAAAATTGGGAGATTGCTAAAATTTTATCCCATCTCTCTTTTTATTTGGAAATGGAAGGCGAACCATTTAAACCGCGCGCTTATGAAAAAGCTGCTTCGGCAATTGAGGCTTTAGATACGCCATTAAAAGAGATTTATAAAAAGAAAGGGATTAAGGGAATTGAGGAAATTCCTGGTGTTGGCGTTTCAATTGCAGAAAAAATCGAAGAATTGTTGAAAACCGGCAAATTAAAATATTATGAACAATTTCGCAAAAAATATCCTTTGGATTTGGATAATTTGACGCGCGTTGAAGGGGTTGGTCCTAAATCATTAAAAAAACTTTATGAAAAATTAAAAATTAAAACAATAAATGATTTAGAGAAGGCCGCGCGAGATGGAAAAATTAGAAAAATTGAAGGTTTTGGTGAAAAAAGCGAAGCAAAAATTTTAAAAAGTATTGAATTTTTAAAACAAGGTGGCAATCGTTTTATTTTGGGTTTTATTTATCCGCAGATCGAAGCTATTATTGAAAAATTAGCCAAATTAAAACAAGTGAAAAAAATTATTGCTGCTGGTTCAGTCAGACGAATGAAAGAAACAATCGGCGATTTGGATATTTTAATTATTTCTGATAATCCGAAGCCGGTGATGGATTATTTTGTTAATCTTGATGATGTTTTTGAGGTGGTGGCACATGGTGAAACAAAGTCAGCCATTCGCTTAAATAATGGTTTGGATGTTGATTTGCGGGTTGTGCCGGAAGAATCTTTTGGTGCCGCCCTGAATTATTTTACTGGTTCTAAATCCCACGGCATTCATTTACGCGAAATTGCCATGAAAAAAGGTTATAAACTAAATGAGTACGGATTGTTTGAAATAAAAAAAGGAAAAGAAATTAGAATTGCTGGTAAAAATGAAGAAGAAATTTATCACAAATTGGGAATGGATTATATTGAGCCAGAAATGCGAGAGGACTGGGGAGAGATTGAGCTGTCTTTAAAACATCAATTGCCGAAATTAATTTCTTACAATGATTTAAAAGGCGATCTCCAAATTCAAACAACCTGGACTGATGGAAGCAATTCCATTGAAGAATATATTGAGGCGGCAATGAAAATTGGTTTAGAGTATATTGCTATTACTGATCATACTAAAAGTTTAGCCATGACCGGTGGCAATGATGAAAAGAAATTGATGAAACAAATGAAAGAGATTGATGGTATTAATCAAAAATTAGAAAAAGAAGGGATCAAATTTAAAGTTTTGAAAAGCGCTGAGGTTAATATTTTAGAAGATGGCTCTTTGGATATTGATGAATCAGTTTTGAAAAAACTTGATTTAGTGGCAGCGGCCATTCATTCCCATTTTCATATGAATAAAAAAGAAATGACTGAAAGAATAATCAAAGCCATCCGCAATCCCTATGTTGATATAATTTTCCATCCCACTGGTCGAGTGCTTTTAAGACGGCCGGCTTATGAAATTGATATTGAAAGAATTATTGAAGAAGCGAAGAAAAGCGGGACGTGTTTGGAAATTAATGCTTCTCCCGATAGATTGGATTTGAAAGATGAGCATATAAAAAAAGCTATTGAAGCTGGAGTTAAACTTTCTATTGATTCTGATGCCCACTCGATTACTCATCTGAATTATTTAAAATTTGGTATTGCTCAAGCGCGGCGCGGTTGGGCAACAAAAGAAGATGTTATTAATACAAGACCATGGCCAGAAATGTTAAAATTACTCAAAACCGCAAAAAGAAAAAAGTAAAATTTGAAATTTCTGTTGGCATTTTTCTTTTTCGAAAAGAAAACGAAAAAATTTTTTGGCTCCTCCTTCATTATCCGGCTGGCCACTGGGATTTTGTGAAAGGACATATTGAAAAAAATGAAAAAATAGAGGAAACTATAAGAAGGGAAGTTTTTGAAGAAACGGGCATCAAAAATTTTCAAATTTATCCGAATTTTCAAAAATCAATTACCTACTGGTTTAATAATCAAAAATACACGGGCAAGAAAGAGTGGATTTATAAAAAAGTCATTTTTTTATTAGGCGAGACTAAAGAAAGCGACATTCGATTATCGCCCGAACACACGGAAGCAAAATGGATGACAACAAACGAAGCATCAAAAACTATAACTTTTGCTAATACTCGTAAAATTTTTCTTCAAGCTGTCGAATTAATAACAAATCGTCAAAAAAGTGCCAAAGAAGATTAATAAACAACCAAAGAAAAATTCTAAAAATAGCCAAATTAATCGCAAAAAAACCAATAACAAAATTAAAATTTCTTTTTATGGCGCTGCGAAAGAAGTAGAAGGAAGCCGCTTTTTAGTTGAATATAAAAATGAAAAAGTTTTAATTGACTGCGGAATTTATCGCGATATAAGAAACGAAAGAAATTATGAACCATTACCTTTTGACCCAAAAGAATTAAAGGCCGTTATCTTAACTCATGCCCATATTGATCATAGCGGTTTAGCTCCTTTGTTGTATAAAAATGGTTTTCGAGGAAAAATTTATGCTACGCCGCCAACAATAGATTGTTGTTCTATTTTGTGGGAAGATGCTTTTAATTTAATGAAAGAAGCAGCAGAAAAACAAGGATTGCCTTTGTTGTATGACGAGAATGATATGCAAGAAACTTTAAAACTGTTTAGTCCTCAAAAATACTATCAAGAGGTTAAAATTTCGCCACGCATTTCTTTTATTTTTTATAATGCCGGTCATATTTTGGGGTCAGCAATTGTTTTATTAAAAATAAAAAAACCCGAAAAGGAAGTAAAAATTTTATTTTCTGGAGATTTAGGAAATTCATTTAATATTTTATTGCCTGATACTGATGTTATTAGCGAGGAAGCAGATTACTGCATAGTCGAATCAACTTATGGCAATAAAATTCACGAAGATGCTGAGATTAGAAAAGATTTATTAGAAGATGCTATTGAAGAAGTGATACGAAATAGAGGAGTGTTGATGATTCCTGTTTTAGCGTTAGAAAGAACACAAGAAATTTTAGTGGAGTTAAATGAGTTAGTTGTTCACCATCGCGTTCCTTTGGTACCGATTTTTATGGATAGTCCTTTAGCCGGGAAATTAACTGCTGTTTATCAAAAATATCTCGAATATATCAAAATTGAGGCTTTTAAATTTGTGGGCAATGGCCGCGGATTATTTGAGTTTCCGGGTCTAACTTTTACTTTAACAACAGAAGAATCAAAAGCAATTAATGCTGTGCCGCCACCCAAAGTGATTTTGGCTGGTTCTGGATCGTCGGAAGGCGGCCGAATTTTGCATCATGAAAAAAGATATCTTTCTGACCCCCACAGCATTTTATTAATTGTTTCTTACCAGGCAAAAAATTCCTTAGGAAGGAAAATTTTAGAAGGAGCAAAACAAGTTGAAATTCATAATGAATTGATTAATGTTAATTGTAAGGTAATGCAAATTACGGGGTATTCAGCCCATGCTGATCAAAGAATGCTTTTGGATTGGATAAAAGAATTAAGATTCCGACTTAAAAAATTATTTGTTGTACATGGCGAAGAGGAAGCATCCAAAGAATTGGCTCAAAAAGTAAAAGATAATTTTGGTGTTGTTACTGAGATACCGGATTGCGGCCAAACCTTCGAATTAGAATAAAAAGAAATTTAAAAATTGGTGGGGTGCGCCGAATTGGTAAGGCACCGCTCTCGAAAAGCGGGGTCCGTGATGAGCGGACATGCGAGTTCGAGTCTCGCCCCCACCGCCAATCAAAAAAAAGGTTGCTGGCTCGCCCTCTGCAAGGGCTCGCCAGCCGATTTTAAACGTAAAATTGAATTTTTTGTCTTTGTCCCGCAAAGCGAGGACGCCAGAAGCGGGCTTTCTTTACTGAATTGAAATTTTTTAATATTATATATTTGAAATCACCTTTTATGGTTTAATGATATCAAAGTTTTGAAACTATGGCAACAATAGGTGAAAATATCAAAAAATACCGCAACAAACTTGATTTAACGCAGGACGATTTGGTGAAAAAGTCTGGCGTAAAACACACTACCCTTACCAAAATAGAGGGCGATTTTGTTAAAAAACCGAGCGTCCAAGTTATGGCCAAAATTGCCAAAGCATTAGGCGTTTCGGTTGAGGATTTATTGAAATAATATGGAATTGATTTTTCATGAAATTTTTAGAGCACTTGGCTACCTGTTAATCGCAGGTGTTGCGTTGTTTGCTTGGAAGACAGCACGCGACAACTCAAAAAACGGAAAACTTAAAAAAGTTTTATGGAAAGGACTTTTGTGGTGTGCTGGGATTGCTTTATTCGCGAGTTTCACTTTGGGAAATCCCTCTTGCATAGAACAATCTGATCCAGTATATGGCGGTTGCGAACAATATGCTGATGATGGTTTTGAGCCAACCACCGAACAAAGAGCCGCAAATTTTGCTTATTTCATGACGCTGTTATATATTCCTGTCGTTTTTGGTGCTTTCAGTGGTAATAGATTAACAACGAACAAAGAATAATATGGCAATATTCCGTTTTATATTTTCAATTATTTTCGCCCCAATTAGGTGGTTGACAAATTTATTTACTCAACGAAAGGACAATGTTTTAGAGTGGCATTTTAATTATGGCCCCTCGTTTGTAAAAATTGAAACAAAATACAAAGAGCAATTTTTACCTGATGACTTATTGATCGCCGGTTATATCTTATTTTTAGCCCGATACTTTTTCATCTGTGATGATAGACAGATAGAGGTTGTTAGGAAATTTCTTTTAAACGAAATCGAAAAATCAAAATCTAATGAGATTACACCAAAGTTGTATGAGATCATTTTTCAAACCTTAGATCAAATGGAAAAAGATGCAACGCTTGGATTATTCAAAATCTATAATAGATTTTTGCCAATGCCACCCCTAACTTTTTCAGAAGATGAAGAACCGCGTTATTCGTTGGCAAAATATAGTTTTTTAGTTTTTGAGCGTTCCGGTGGCAATGGCTTGGGTCATATCTTTCATATGTCTGCCGGACCCGATATTATTTTGCTTCCGCTTACGGTCGGGATTTTATACGAATATGTAGTGCACAAATTACGAAACAAGGATAAGAAAGAAAAATTAGATAATTCAATCACTGATTTATTAAAAGGCCATTCAGCAGTAGATTGTCGCTCTATGGCAGGTCAAACCGAATTGCCAAATGAGGTTATTATTAAAAATAATTTAAACTACTAATATGGGAATTGCAATTTTCATATTTGGTTTATTTTTTAGGATGTTTGCTTTTAGCCAAATTATTTACCTTCTTTTTTTAGCTTTGTCCAGAGCGAAAAAATTAAAGCGCGAATGAAAACTAAAAAATCAGATCCCGATTTCTACATTTTTAATCGCGCCGGTTATTTGGAGTGTGTTTATATGGGTTTCTTTTTGGGCGATTGGGAAATTTTGGTCAGAAAACTTAAATATTTATTATTTAAGTTTGACGATAATTTTGTTTGTAGTAGTTATTCAAATTCCAAAACAAAACATAGATTTAGAAGCAGATTTTAAACATTCTTGGAAGAAATATTTAAAAGAATAACCAAAGAATTTGCTGCTAAATAAAAATTTGAGATCGTCCTTTTCGCTTCCGCTTCAGTGCGAGGTAGGCGGAAGAGGGATATTCGGAGGGAATTCCGCCCGCCGAGCCAATCAGTCACAAAATCAGTTCGGATTTTTTCAAATACACACCGCTCAATTGCAGATTTTTAGATTATAAGATATAATGAATAATATGTTTGGCTTTATTGATAAAATAGACAAATTTAAAAAAACAGACCAATCATCTTCCAAAAGCGATCAACCACCCCAAAACATTAATGAAAAAATAGAAAAAAGAGAATTGCTGGATTTAAACCAGAAAGAAATTTGGATTATTGATGATGATAAAAATATTGTTGATGCTTGTTTAAGATTGTGGGAATTTGAAAGTAAAGGATCTGATTATCAATTTAATCATTTTGATAAGGCTAAAGATGCTATTGAGGAGTTAAAAAGAAGAATAGAAAATAAAGAAAAATTGCCAGGTACAATTTTAGTTGACGGTTATTTGGATTTAGATGATGAAGAATTGAATAGCGGCCCTCTTGTTGTTAATCAAATAAAAAAATTAGCGAATGGAATAAAAATAATTGGTTTTAGCAGTTCGGAAGCTAAAAATGAAGAAATGATGGAAGCAGGAGCGGAAACTGCTTTTAGAAAAACTGAAGCTAAATTGGTGGGAGATTATTTAAAAAAGCAGGCAGAACAAAGCAAAGAATTAGAAAATCAAAAATAACTCGAAATTATGATTTTTTCTTCAACCAATCGATGTCGCGTTGCGGCTTTAATAGGAAGAGGCGGCCGTTTAAAGGCTATTTATGAATGTTGCCAAAATCATCCTCTAGTTGAATTAGCTGTTGTTATTTCCCACAAAAAAGAGTCACCAGGTGTTGAATGGGCCAGACAGCAAGGTATCGAAGCTTTTTATTTTCGTTTGAGCGATTGGAAGAATCAAGGTAAAAATAGAGAATCTTTTGATAAAGAATTGGCGAATATTTTAAAAGAAAGAAAAATTAATTTAGTTGTTTTGGCTGGTTGGGATTTGATACTTTCTCCAACCTTCCTAAAAAATTTTCCAAATGCTGTAATCAATATTCATCCTTCTTTATGCCCGGCTTTTCCAGGGCTTGATGCACCAAAGCAAGCTCTCGATTATGGTGCAAAAATTACAGGTTGTACTTTACATTTTGTTGATGAGGGCGTTGATACAGGTCCAATTATTTTTCAACGCGCGGTGGATATTAAAGATGATGAAACCATAGAAAGTTTAGAAGAAAAAATTCATCAAAAAGAAGAAGAAATTTTATGCGAGGGAATTAAAGTTTTTGCTGAGGGCCGAATTAAAATTAATGGCCGGAAAGTAATAATTTTATGAGCGGACAATCAAAAAAAATTTCTTTTTGGTTAATTTTCGGCTTTTTAATAGTTGCTTTAAGTCTTGTTGCCTTATTTTATTTTTATCCAAAAAAAGAAGTTAAAGAATACAATATTCAACTTGATGGTGGCAATAATAAAGAAATTAAATTCCAATATGGTATTTGGCCCGAATTGGGTGATGTTAATTTTTTCCATAATGTTTTAAACAAGATGATAAATCAAAAAATGGATTTTATTCTAGCGGATTTAGATGAAATGAAAATAACCGTTTATAAAAATGGAGAAATAGTAGAAGCAGTGCCGATTATTGCTAAGGGTCGCGAGGGTTCTTGGTTTGAAACGCCCGTCGGATTATATAAAATCGAAGCTAAATTTAATAAGGCCTATTCTAGATTCGCCAATGTTTATATGAATTATGCCTTGGCTTTTGAAGGAAATTTTTTAATTCATGGCTGGCCTTATTATCCTAATGGCCGCAAAGTAGACAGTTCTTATTCTGGTGGTTGCATTCGTTTATTTGATGAGGATGCAAAAAAAATTTATGATTTGGCCGAAATTGATATGCCAGTTTTAGTATTTAAAAAAGATTTATTAACCGAAAATTCGAGTTACCGTTACTCAATTCCTGAATTATCAGCCGAAGCGTATTTAGCGGTGGATTTAAAAAATAACTTTGTTTTTTTGGAAAAAAATAAAAACCAAAAATTCCCCATTGCTTCAATTACCAAATTGGTGACGGCGCTGGCAGTGTTGGATCACACTTTTTTAGAATACAATATTACCGTACCAAAAGAGGCATTAATTTTTACTTCCATTCCGAGACTAAAGGCGGGTCAAAAAATTTCTGTTTTTGATTTGCTGGCTTTGCTTTTAGTTGAATCTTCTAATGAAGCCGGAGTTACTTTGGCTAACTATTTAGGGACAGATAAATTAATTGAGTGGATGAATGATATTGCTAAAAGCATCGGGATGATAAATACGAATTTTGTTGATGCCAATGGTATTGAAAGCGAAAACGTTTCAACGCCCATTGATCTCTATCAATTGGCGCGTTATCTTTATTTTAATCGCAGTTTTATTTTCAAAATGACCAAAGGAATTTTTGATAACACTTATTATGGCCAGCCAATCTATGAATTGAAAAATCTAAATTTTTTTGCGGATAATAATGATTTTGTTGGTGGAAAAGTTGGCAAAACCGATGTTAGTAAAGAAACAATGCTGGCGGTTTTTGAACTTCAATTTAATGGCGAAAAACGCCCAATCGTTTTTATTGCTTTAAAATCCGATGATGTTAAATCAGATATTTTAAAAATGGTCGATTTTGTTAAGACGCATTATCAAATTGAATTATGAATCTTGATTATTTAATTTTTCAAAAAATTAATAATTTGGTCGGGCAATGTCCTTGGTTTGATAAATTAATGGTTTTTCTTGCCGAAGATTTGATTTATTTGATGGCTGTTTTTGGATTGATTTATCTATTTTTTGCTTATCAAAAAAATTGGAAAAAAATTTTAAAGGTGATTTCAGCCATTATTTTAAGTCGTGGCATTATTACAGAAATAATCCGATTTTTTTATTACCGTCCCCGACCATTTTTAACTCACCAAGTAAATAATTTAATTTCTCACGATATTAGCGGTTCTTTTCCTTCAGGCCACATGACCTTTATTTTTCCTTTAATTTACTTTGTGGCGCTGGCCAACAAAAAAATCGGGTTAGCTTTTATTGTTTTGGGTGTTTTGATGGGAATTGCGCGAATTTATAGTGGTGTTCACTATCCTTCAGATATTTTAGGAGGGATAATTTTGGGAGTTTTGTCGGCTTGGTTTGTGGAAAAATTGGCGATAAAAATAAAGTTTTTTCAATAAATTTAAAATCTCCCCTTTCGGGGAGATTTTTTATTCGGATTTAATTTTTACTTTTTTCACCTTGTTTTTATCAATTTTTGGCAGGCGAATAGTTAGAATTCCGTTTTTCAGTGTTGCATTTACCCGATCGGCATCAATTTCGATTGGCAAAATGATTGAACGGCTAAATGAACCCCAATAACATTCCTGATAAAAATAATCATCGCTTTTAACAACTTCGTCCAACTCTCTCTTTCCTTTAATAGTTATCATATCATTCACAATAGAAATATCGATATCTTCTGGTTTAACTCCCGCTACGGCTGATTTAATAACGATTTCCGAGGGCGTCTGATAAACATCGACCATTAATTGTCCTTCTCCTTCCAAAACATCATCGTTTTCTTCAGTTTCTAAATGATTTTTGATGTCAATCTTTTTTTCTTCGTTTTCCTCTTTTGATTTAAAAAATCTAAAAGCCATATTGTTTATTGTTGATAAGATTTTAATTGTTTAAAACCGCGACCCATTATGTAATTAGTAATAAATAAAAACCCAATAACCATTAAAGCAAAGTATAAATTTTCACTTGTTTTCATTATAAGATAATTATAAAAAGAATGCAAAAGTGTAGCCATAATAATTCCAAAAGCAATAAGCAAAAATTTCGTTTTTCTATCCTTTTTTAGAATTAAACTAATCCCCCAAAAATATCCATAAACTGAGGAGGCATTAGCGTGGAGAAAAACAGCTGAAAGAAAGCGAATGAAAATAGTAATTACTAAAGTGTTTAACACGAGAGACGGAATAGTTAAATTGGCTAAAAGAGGCATTTTTAATACAATTGAGTTTTCTTGAAGGATAGAAAGACACACTTTTAAATTTTCAGCAGCGGCAAACCCCAAAGCAGCGGTAATACTATAAATCATCGGGTCAGTATATTCATCTCCGAAGTAACGATTTTTAATATTGCTAATTAGGGTCGTGATAAATTTACTCAATTCTTCAATAAAAGGGAAAGCAAAAAAGAAGATTACCGTTGAGAGAAGGATATTGTTTTTGGGAGAAATTTTAGCTAAAGCACCTTCCAAAAAGGCCGCTAAAAGAGTAATTAAAACGCCAATGGCAAAAGAAATCATTAAACGAGAACGCGGTTCAGGCCGATCATCGCGTCTCAAATAATATCCTAACCAAATTAAACTAGGTAAAATTGCTAAACTAACTAGAAATAAGATTTGCAGGATAGTGGGCATATTAAAGTTTGATTTTTTGGGGCCAATCCTCAATCATTATAAACTTTTTATTTTTGTTTGGCAGCAATTGGTAAATCGCTTCAGTAACAAAAGGCATAAATGGATGAAGCAATTTCAAAAGCGTTGTTAGAATAGTTAAAAGAAGATATTGGGCCATTCGACGTTCTTGGGGATTTTGAAGTCGCGGTTTATTTTCTTCGATAATTTTATCCGCGAAAACATGCCAGAAATAGTGATATAATTTTTCGGAAGCACGATGGAATTGGAAATTTTCCATTTCTTTAGTAACATCCGATATTAATTTTTCCAACTGTTTTAAAATTCTTTTGTCCTTATTGTTTAACTTAACTGGTTTGCTATCAAAATTCGAGAGGTTCATTAAAACAAAACGAGAAGCATTCCAGATTTTATTAGAAAAGTTGCGATAAGCTCGAATTTTGTCTTCGGAAATAATAGGATCATTGCCGGGCGCGGTTCCCACAACAAAAGCCATTCTCAAAGCATCAACGCCATATAAGTCAATCACGCCTAAAGGATCAATAACATTTCCTTTGGATTTCGACATCTTCTGGCGTTCTTTATCGCGGATTAAACCATGAAGATAGACATATTTGAAAGGTGGTTTTTTGGTTCTGTATAATCCAAACATAATCATTCTTGCTACCCAGAAGAATAAAATATCCCAGCCTGTTTCCATAACATCGGTTGGATAGAATTTTTTGTAATCAGAATTATTAGGATAGCCCAAAGTAGCAAATGGCCATTGACCAGACGAGAACCAAGTATCAAAAACATCAGTTTCTTTAGTTAAATTTTTGCTGTGACATTTCGGACATTGACGCAGCGGCTTTTTTTCAATATGGACAATTTCTTTTCCGCAATCATTGCAGTACCAAACAGGAATAGGAATGCCCCAAACAATTTGTCGGGAAATATTCCAATCTTTAATATTTTTCATCCAATGATAAAAAATTTTTTCAAAGCGTTTAGTAACAAATTTAATCTTTCCTTTTTTTACTGCTTCCACCGCTAAATCGCGCAAAGATTTTTTGCTGTTTTTTGGCGGCGTCGTCATTTTTAAAAACCATTGTTTACGCGGCAATGGCTCAATAACCGATTTACATTTATAACAAAGAGGCACTTTGTGGGAATAATCTTCGATTTTTTCCAAAGCGCCGCTCTCGCTTAAAATTTTAATTGATAATTCTCTGGCCGGCTCGGGTTTTAAGCCTTTCAATTCACCAGCTAAATCATTCATTTTGCCATCCCAATCAATGATTTGGTAATCAAGAGGCAAATTATGCTTTGTTCCAATTTCAAAATCAATTGGATCGTGGGCGGGCGTAATTTTTAAAGCGCCCGTGCCAAAGTCTTTATCCACTAATTCATCGGCAATAATTTCAATACTATCGCCGTATTTTCCGCGATTTTTAATCAAAGGATTAGTCAATTTTTTGCCCACCCAATTCTTGTATCTTTTATCATTCGGATGAACAGCAATCGCCATATCAGCCGGAATAGTTTCTGGTCGAGTGGTTGCAACAGTTAAAAATTGAGAAGGATCTTCTTCCAAAAAATATCTTACATAATACAATTTATCCTTTCTTTCCTCCCACAAAATTTCCAAATCAGAAAGCGCTGTTTGATGTTTGGGACACCAATTAATAATGCGATTGGCTTTATAAATCAGCCCATCATCGTAGAGTTTTTTAAAAGTTTCATAAACTACTTTAATAATCGAAGGATCGAGAGTGAATTTTTCTCTTGACCAATCACAGGAAGCGCCCAATTGTCGCAATTGGTTTTCCATCTGAATTTTATTAGTCTGAGTAAAATCCCAAATCATTTGATAAAGTTTCTCGCGGCCGCCTTCCTCTTTCAAAATTTCAAAACGGCTTGTTCCTTCCTTTTCCAGTTTTTTCTCAAAAACGACTTGAGTTTCAAAGCCAGCATGATCAGCCCCTGGCAGCCACAAAGTTTTAAAACCCCGCATTCTTTTATAGCGAATCATTATATCTTCCAGCGTTACGGTTAAAGCATGCCCTAAATGAAGCGCGCCGTTAGCATTGGGCGGCGGCATAATAATAGAGAAAAATTTTTTGCTTTTGGTCGGTAATTTATCTGGATTAAAATAGCCGGATTTTTCCCAGCTTTGATAAATTTTTTTCTCGATGGCTAAATGATTATAAACTTTATCCATTTCTGTCATACAATAATGGATTTTACTATAAAAAATCGGATTAAACAAGATTAAAGCTTGTATTTGAGTTTTTCATTATTTTAAATTACAATAAAAAAGAATTATGAAGAAAGCAAAATACAGCGAAGAAAACATCAATTTTTTTGCCGAGACCAATTTTCGAAATCAGAAAGTGAAATTTGGCATCAAATTAGATGACCGCCGAAAGCATATGTATGCAATTGGTAAAACCGGCATGGGCAAAACTGTTATGTTAACCAATATGGCTATTTCTGATATTGAATCGGGATTTGGTTTGGCTTTTATTGATCCTCATGGCGAATCAGCCGAGCAATTGCTTGAGCATATTCCTGAAAAGCGCGTTGACGATGTGATTTATTTTTGTCCACACGATACAAATTATCCCATTGCTTTTAATCCATTAGAATCAGTCAACGATGAGCAAAGACATTTAGTGGCCAGTGGTATTTTGGAAATTTTCAAGAAAATTTGGCCGGATGTGTGGAGCGCCCGAATGGAATATATTTTAAACAATTGTTTAATGGCGCTTCTTGAATATCCTAATTCAACGCTGTTGGGCATAATGCGATTGCTGACAGATAAAAAATATCGCGATTACATTGTATCAAACCTAAAGGATCCGGTGGTAAAAAATTTTTGGGTTAATGAATTTGCCCGTTATCATGAAAAATTTCAAGTAGAAGCAATTGCGCCGATTCAAAATAAAGTAGGGCAGTTTCTGACAAATCCTTTGGTAAGAAATATTGTTGGGCAACCAAAATCTTCTTTTAATATCAGAAAAATAATGGATGAGGGAAAAATTTTAATTGTGAATTTGTCCAAAGGACGAATTGGAGAAGTTAATTCGGCGTTGTTGGGAGCGATGATGATAACGCGTATTCAACAAGCAGCGATGAGCCGAGCCGATGTTCCACCAGAAGAGCGGCCCGATTTCTTTTTATATGTTGATGAGTTTCAAACTTTTGCTACCGAATCCTTTTCCAATATTTTATCCGAAGCGCGCAAATACCATTTATCCCTAATTATTTCTCATCAATACATTGGGCAGTTGCCCGAATCCGTAAAGGCAGCTATTTTTGGTAATGTTGGCACTTTTGTTGTTTTTCGAGTAGGAGCAGAGGATGCAGAATGGCTGGAAAAAGAATTTGCGCCAGAATTTACAGCAACCGATTTAGTTAATCTGCCCAAATACAATATTTATCTTAAATTAATGATTGATGGAATAACTTCTAAAGCATTTTCAGCCGTCACTCTGCCACCTCGATTAAAGCCCGAGGTTAATTTTAAGAATCAAATTATAGAAAACACCAGAAAAATTTATTGTCAGCCGCGCAGCGAAGTAGAAAAACAGATTAGCGCTGAATGGCTTGAGGGAAACGAGGAAAATAATGAGGAAGAGAAAAAAGAGAAGAAAGAGAAGAAAAAAACATATATTGATTTTTGTTGGGTGTGTGGAGCAGAAACAGAAGTGCCGTTTCAACCAGATGGAAAAAGGCCGGTTTTTTGTAAAACGTGTTTAAGCGGAGTAGAGAAAGGCGAAATTATTCCGCCGACAAAACCTTTGCGTTTAGAAACAAAAATTGTTAAAAACATTTTTGAAAGTAGCGGCAAAAAATTGATTAGCAAACAACCAACAGAGAAACCCAAAACCCAAGCTAATGTAGATGAATTAAAAAGGGCTTTAAGGGAATCACTTGCTAAATTAAGCCAGAAAGAAGAAAACAAAGAAGAAAATAAAGAGAGTCAATAATCAAAATTTAGCTTTGTTACCATTTTGTTAAATAGGCGTTTTAAAAATATGCATTTTTTTGTGAAAGTAAAACCTAATGCTTCAGTAAACAAAATTAAAAAAATTGGCGATAATCAATTTGAAATTTTGGTAACAGCGCCGGCCAAAGAAAATAAAGCCAATGAAGCAGCTGTTAAATTATTGGCAGAATTTTTTGATATTGCGCCTTCCCGAATTAATTTATTAAAAGGAGGGAAAAGCAGGCAAAAAATTTTTGATATTTCCCTCTGAAATTTTCTCAAGAGGAAAATTTTTATTGACAGTTAGCGAATATTTTTTAAGATTATTGATAATATGTTGGGAATCAATGATTTAAAACCAAAAACAATTATTATTATTGATGATGAGCCGTACGAAGTTTTAAGCGCTAATTTTTTAAAGATGCAACAGAGAAAACCGGTTCTTCAAACGCGGCTCAAAAATTTAATTAACGGCAAAGTTATTGATCGAAACATTCAGCATTCCGAAGAATTTGAAGAAGCCGATCTCGAGCGCTTGAGTGTTGAGTTTTTGTATCAGCATCGCGGCGAATATTGGTTTTGCGAAGCCGGCGATCGATCAAAAAGATTTCAATTAGACGAAACGGTTTTGGGGGATAATAAAAATTTTTTGAAAGCTGGAGTTCCAATCGACGCTTTTAAATTTAACGGAAAAATTATCAATATCGAATTGCCAATTAAAATGGATTTTAAAGTTATAGAAGCGCCACCGGGAATAAAAGGCGATACAGCACAAGGAGGCACGAAAACAGTGACAATTGAAACTGGTGCTAAAATTGCCGTGCCATTATTTATCAACGAAGGAGATATTATTAGAGTAAATACTGAAACAGGTGAATACGTAGAACGAGTGGAAAAGGCGAAAAACTCCTAATTTATGGATTTAGAAAATTTACTTTTTAATAACATTTCGCCCAAGCAAACTTTTTTCAAAAATAGTTTTTGGCTTTTGTTTAGTCAGATTTTGAGCCGTCTTTTCAAGTTGATTTTAGTTTTGGTTTCAGCGCGCGTTTTAGGACCAACAGGCTTTGGAACCTTCAATTATATTTTATCAATTGGCACGCTTTTCTTCTTGTTTGCTGATTGGGGCATTAATACTTTAATCATTCGCGATTATCAGCAAGCAGTCGAAAGGGAAAAATATACGCGCGCCGCGTTTTTGTTTAGAATTTTGACCACTTCTTTATGTTTAATTGCGGCAATCTTGGGACTTTTTGTTTTTCAAAATCCCGAATTCCGTCTTAATTTTTTGGTGATTTCAATTTATCTTTTTGTGGCGAATATTAAAGATTTGTTTGTTTCTTTTTTGCGCGCCATTCAAAAAATGGAGAAGGAATTTATAGTAATTTTGGTTGAAAGTTTTTCGGTGATGGCATTTAGCATTTTTCTAATTTTAATTTATAAAAATATTATTTCTTTAAGCGTGGGTTATTTAATTGGTGTGCTTTTGAGTTTTATTACGGCTGGCTTGATGATAAAACCTTTTAAAAATTATTTTTTGCCGCAACTTGATAAAAATCTTTTCAAACAATTATTTATTAATGGTTTGCCAGTTGCTTTGTTTGGTCTCTTAAATTTTATTTTATTTTCGACTGATCAAATTATGCTGGGTAAAATGCGCGGAGTAACTGAAGTTGGTTATTATTCCCTTATTACTAAAGGAATATTATTAATCAATCTTTTGCCGAGTTTAATAATGATTGCTCTTTTCCCATATCTTTCCGCCAATATCAATGATAAAGAAAAAATCAAAAAAATTACCCAAAAAGCGCTTATTGGCTTTTTAGCTTTAGGGTTTTTAATTGCTTTATTAATCTTTATTTTTGCGCCAATTCTTCCCTTCTTTGTTGGCAAACAGTATGAACCATCAGTTTCCTTGGCACAATTTTTAAGCTGGATTATTGTTTTTACCTTCCCAGCCGTTTATTTAAGCTATCTTTATATTGCTTATAACAAGCAATGGCTTAATTTTTATCTTACGGCTTTTTGTGCTATAATTAACTTAGTTCTTAATTTCTTGCTTATTCCAAAATTCGGCATGTTCGCCGCCGCTTTCACTAGTATTTTATCCCAAGCGGCAAATTTTGGATTATTGACTTGGTTTAGAGATAAGATTATTAAGTTAGAAGCCACTCAACAAAAAGATCTAAAAATTTAGCAGCATTTAAAAAGTTTTATGAAAATATGGTAATAATACAAAAAAAAGATAAAAAAAATAGATGGAAGGAGGCTCAAGATGCAGAGTTAAATTTTTGGAATTCCTTAGCATTGAATGAAGTTGAAGAAGAAAGATGGAAGAAATATTTGCTCAGTGGTATTAATACCAAAAACAAAACTATTATTGATGTTGGATGTGGACCAAGGGGGGTTGTACATTATATTACGGATGCCAAAGAAAAAATAGGATTAGACCCTCTTATAAATTTATATAGTAAAAAATATACTTTAGATTCTAATACTAAATTTATTAATGCTACCGCGGAGGCTATTCCTTTAGAAGACGATTATGTTGATATAGTTTTTTGTATCAACGTTTTAGATCATATCGAAGATCCAGAGCTTGGTTTAAGAGAAATGCATCGAATATTAAAAAATGACGGGGAGTTAAATTTTTTAATCAATACTTATTCCAAACCCTTTTTAATTATTGAAAAAATTTTAGAGATATTTGGCATTTGGGAAGATAAGCCTCATCCACATCATTTTACTTTTGTACAAATTTCAAAAATATTAGGACGTTATTTTATCATCGAAAACTTTAAATGTGTTAGAAATTTAAGCTATATGAAAACTTTTTATTTTAAGTGTCGAAAAAAACAAAAATAAATGTCATTACAATTTGACACTATAATTCAATATTTAACATGGCGATGCAATTCGAAATGTATCACATGTTCTATCTGGCGAGGTGAGATAAAAAAGAGCAATGATGAAATTCTAAAGATAGAAAGCCTAAAAAAAATCTATTCCAATGTAAAAGCTAAAATAGTTTATTTAACAGGAGGTGAAGTTTCTTTAAAAGAAAATTTTGTTGAAATTGCAGAAATTATTCATCGCACCTCAGGAGCAAGAATATCTTTTGCCACAAATGGAATTTTAATAGATAAGATAAAAAGAGACGTACTTTTATTGAAAAAAAAGAAAATTCCTTTTGATATTTCCTTGTCTTGCAATGGATTTCAGCAAATTCATGATTTTTCTCGCAATATAGTGGGAAATTATCAAAAAATAGAAAATCTAATTTATTTTTTAAAAAAGAATAATATCACATTTTCTTTAAGTTATACAGCCTTCCCTTTTAATATTCAGGAAACAATACCATTTTTTCATTATTGGAGAAGTCGGGGGGTAGATATTATTATGGGAATTGGGCGTATGGATTCTAGATATGGGGATTTAGATGGCAATCAAGGTTTTACAAAATTTTCTTCAAAAGACTTGCGAGAGTTGGAGACGATCCTTCAAAAACTCTCACATATTTATCCAGAATACCTCCCCCAATATTATTTAATTCGCAATATTAATAATGGTCAAACAATTTTTCCATGTTATGGATTAATAAAAAAAATAGTTATAGATAGCGATGGAAATGTTTATCCTTGTGATGGATTAGTTGCAGATTTGTGTCTGGGCAATTTAAAGGATTATGACTTAAGTTTAATAAATTTATTTCAACAAAATTCAAATAAAGTGGAAGAAATTAAAAATATAATTATATCAAAAAAATGTCAGCCATGTTTTTATACATGTGATCTAATTGATGGGATAAAAAGGGATTTATCGTGGAAGGATTTAAAAAAAATTTACAAAAGTAGAATAAAGTTTAAATTAAGAAGAATTTTTAAAGCTTAATTTTTATAGCGTCGTTATTTTTTATGATAGAGGCATGTTTCACAAAATTACTCTTTCAGTAATTTTACCCGTATTTAAAGAGAAGGATGAATATGTTCAGGAATCTATAAAGAGCGTACTCAATCAAACTTTTAAAAAATTTGAATTATTAATTGTTATAGATACAGGAAAAGATGATGCGGAATTTTTGAGAGTTTATAATGCCGTAAAAAATTGTTTAAACAACGATGACAGAGCAAGATTGATTATTAATGAGAAAAATTTGGGATTGCCACAATCATTAAATAAAGCAATTTCCTTAGCCGAAGGAGAATTTATAGCCCGTATGGACGCTGATGATATTGCTTTATTGCATAGATTCGAAACACAATTAAATTACATGAAACAAAATCCACAAATTGATTTGGTTGGTAGCAAGGTAATTTTTATAAATCCCCAAAATCAGATTTTGAACGAATCGAAAAGCTTAACAAAAGAAACAATCATAAAAAAACTTTGCGCCGGTATAAGTCCAATCCCGCACCCTACTTGGTTTTTTAGAAAATCTTTTATTACAAAATTGAATTATTATCGTCCTCAATTTCAAACAGTTGAGGATTACGAATTATTAGCACGAGCGGTTTTAAATGGGTGCCAAATAGGCTTCATTAATGAACCTCTTCTTAAATATAGAGTAGAGTATCGAAGAGGTAGAATATCTGTCCAACGACCAATGCAGCTAAAATTGACTTTTTTAATAGCAGACAATTTAAGAAAAAATAAAGAAGTGAGCGAAGTTGATCTAAAAAAAGTTTTAAATGGAAAAATTAATTTTTTTGCAAAATTTTTAGATTATCTATCTCAATATTTAGAAAATATAATCATAAAATTTAGCCCCAAACTTCATAACTATTTTAAATGGCTTATCTATCTTATTTCTCCTTATAAAGCCAGACACATTATAGAAATTATTTATTATTTGTATATAAAATGAATAGATACATTCTTATTAATTCATTAGCCTTTGGAGGCGCTGAAAGAGTAGCTATAAATCTCTACAATTTTTTGAATTTTTCTAAAATTTTCCTATTAGAAAAAGATGTAAAGTACCAATTAAATAACCAACAAATAGAATTCTTATCAGATCATCACATTAAATTCAGTCCTATTTTGAAGAGTCTTTTTATTCCAATTTATGCTTGGAGATTAGCTAAAAAAATTCGGAGTGATTCTATAATAGTTTCGATGTTAGAGCGAGCAAATTATGTTAATATTTTAGCTTCTTTGTTAAGTAAACATAAAACCATTATTTCTGTACATATGTCCCAATCTGTAGGAAGGTCAAAGTTGCATCCATATAATTTATTAACAAGAATTCTTTATCCTAAAGCGGATATAATAATTTCGGTTTCTGAGGGTATAAAAAGTGAACTTGAAAAATTCTATAAAATTCAACCACAAAAAATTAAAGTTATTTATAATCCAATTGATTTTAAAGATATACAAGAAAAAATGCAGGAAGAATTAAAAGAATATGAGGATATTTTTTGCAATCCTGTCCTTATAAATATTGGGCGTTTAACTAGACAAAAGGGGCAGTGGTTTTTGCTTAGAATTTATAAAGCATTAAAAGACGATTTTCCAATGTTAAAACTTGTTATATTGGGAGATGGTGAATTAAGAAATTATTTATTTAAAATTTCCACAGAACTTGGTTTAAAGACTTTTATGTGGGATAAGGATGATTTAAGTTCGGATTTTGATGTTTACTTTTTGGGATTCCAAAAAAATCCTTTTAAATTTATAGCAAAATCAGCTCTTTTTGTTTTACCTTCTTTGTGGGAGGGCTTTCCCATGGTTTTATTAGAATCTTTGGCGTGTGGGGTTCCGATAATTAGTTCTGATTGCCAATCTGGTCCGAGGGAAATTTTGGCCCCGAATACTAATTTGTTAAAAAAGATTCAAAAACCAGAATTTGGAGAATACGGAATTTTAATGCCAGCTTTCGAGAATAAATTTCAAAACGCAGAAGATCCTCTAACAGAAAAGGAAAAAATTTGGGTTGAAACCTTAAAGGAATTTTTAAAGAATGAGAGTCTAAGAAAAGAATATTCAAAAAAAGCAAAAGAAAGAGCAGTTGATTTTTCAGCAGAGAAGATTATTGATCAATGGAAGAAATTATTAGGATAAATAAAAAGATAAATATTTCTTGATCATTTCTTCAATTTTGAAAACACTTCCTCTTTCTTCTGAATTTTTAATTTTTTTAATTTTTTCTAAAAAATCTTGTTTGTTATTGAGGTTGAAAGTATGTTCTTCCCCGACAATTTCTTTATTTCCACCTACATCTGAAGCTAAAATTGGTATTTGAGCAAATACAGCTTCGATTAGAGTAACTGATAATCCTTCATAACGCGATGGCAAAACAAACAAATCAAAACCTTTTATATATTGTGAAGCGTTTGGAATTTCTCCGATAAGAAAAATTTTATTTTTCAAATTCAAATTTGCAATTAAATTTTCATATTTTTTTCTTTCTGGTCCTTCGCCGATAATAATTAAAATGGCCTTTTCTTTAATTTTTAGAATTTCTGGAAAAATCCCAATTAAAAACTCATAATTTTTTGAATAGTCTAATCTGCCAATTGAGCCGATAACAAAAATATCTTTCAAAGACATTTTTAATTTTTCTTCAAAAAATTTTCTAACTCGTTCTCTGTCTAAAAATTCAGGTTTTTCTATCCCATTGTAAATTACCACTCCCTTTTTTATTAGGCCGATTTTTTGCGCAATTTCTAAATTTTTTTGACAAACAAAAACTGGAATATCAACAAAAATTAGCAAAAATTTGAATAATAACCAATAAAATATTTTCAAAAGGAAAAGTTTTTTATAATTAGGATCTAAAATTGAAAGACCGTGAAAAGTAAAAATGGTTTTTGGTTTTGATTGAGAAAGTTTGGCACCAATTGCACCAAATAAAGCATTGGTGGAATTCAAATGAATGATGTCAAAATGGTTTTTGTCCAGGAATTTTTTAATTTCCGCAATAAAACAGAGATTAGCAAAAGGATTGTGCGTTCTCTTGAGCCATTTGAAATTGTAGTAGGGAATATTTTCTTTTTCGAGTTTTTGTCTAAGATATTCTCCTTCACCAAAACTCACCACAACATTTTCTCCAGCGTCTTTTATTCCTTTCGCCAGCCAATAGACCATATTAGTAGCTCCGCCAATTTTTCCGTGTGTAATAACAAGTAAAATTTTCATATTTTTATTATAACCCAGGATTTAAAGAATAAAAACTGAGTTTCCCAGAGTTTCTATTTGCTAAATTATTTTTGATTTTTATAATAAAACTGATGGCTAAAGAGAGGCAAACATTGGAAATATCGTGGATGAGTTTTTGGAGGTTGTTTTTGCTTGTGATTATTTTGGCCTTAATTTATGTTTTAAGGTCAGTTTTTGTGATGCTTTTTGTGGCGATTATTGTAGCGGCGGCTTTAACGCCTTTGGTTGATTGGTTTGAAAAAAAGCGCTGGCCGCGTTTTTTGGGCGCAATTATTATTTATTTAGGCATCTTGCTTCTTTTGGCTGCCATTTTGTATTTTTCTTTTCCGATTGTTTATGAGCAAATTTTAAACATTGGTAATTTATTGCCAGGATTTTCAGAAAAGTTTTTTGGGTCAGCCACCACTTCTCAATTAGGTGAGAAAATTTTGGATTTCTTATCAACTTATCAAGGTTCTTTGTTTCAGGATGCCGGCAGGTTTTTTGCTATTTTGTTTAATTTGGGTGGCGGCATTGTTTCGGTTGTAACCGTCTTTTTAATTTCCTTTTATCTTTTGCTTAAAAAAGATGGTGTGGCGGATTTTATAAAATTTGTTTTGCCGGCAAGCATTGAAACAACAGTATTAAAAATTTGGTATCGTTCGAAATTGCGATTGGGGAAATGGTTGCGGGTTCAGCTTTTGTTAAGTACTTTCATTGGTGTTTTGGATTTAGCGGCTTTGCTTTTGTTGGGTGTAAGATACGCTTTTGTTTTGGCGTTATTTGGTGCGTTTTGTGAATTAGTTCCAGTGGTTGGTCCAATTTTGGCTGGCATTGTAGCAACTTTAGTTGCTTTAACGCAATCAGTGCCGTTGGCCTTATGGACAGCACTTGCTTTTATTTTAATTCAGCGATTAGAAAATGATTTGGTAATTCCTTTGACGATGAAGAAAACCATTGGGTTTAATCCAGTAATTGTTATTTTGGGTTTATTGATTGGTGCTAAATTAGGTGGCGTGGTGGGCGTTTTAATTGCTTTGCCAACTATTATTGTTATTGAAGAAACAATTAAAGAGATTAATAAAAAAGGAGAGCCAGAAGCACCCCCTTTGCCGTAAAATAGAAAAATGGCGAGCCTCCGGTTCGCCATTTTTATTTTACCAAAACAATTAAACTCACTAAAAAAACAATCAATTGCGTTATAATGCCTAAAAAATTACTCGGCTCTTTTTTGTTGTGTATAAAATGATGAAAGCGATAATAAGGATTTTGGGTCTTGGTTTTAAATTCTTCAAGTTCGGTTAGGGGATGACCTTTAATAAACAATAGAAAATTTTTATTGTGCAGACCATATGCGATAAGATTAAGAAAATCTGGTAAAACCCCCAAAAAGCCACCTGTTAAAGCCATTGTGATATTAAAATTGTCAAAAGCCATCGCCCAGATTATAATAAAAGCAATACCAAATAATAAGTCTAAAATTAAACTTGAGATAGCTTCGTAAAAAGTTTGTTTTTTCCAGCCAGCAGAAAGACCTTTAAGTGAATAATCAGTATGCGGCAAAGCATCAAGCAAAAAATGACTGAAAAATGCTAGAGGATAAGCAATCAATTTGTTTGGAATTAGTTTGGTGATTGCCGCGCCGGTGATAAAGTGAACACTTAGAATCATTTTTAAATTTGAAATTTAAAAATCGACAATTATTATTTTATTATGCTCAAAAAAATTTATATTACAACTGCCATTCCTTATGTTAATGCCGATCCGCATATTGGTCATGTTTTAGAATTTATTCAAGCTGATTGCGTGGCGCGTTATCAACGCCTCAAAGGCAATGACGTTTATTTTTTAACCGGCGTTGATGAAAATAGTTTAAAGAATGCTTTAGCGGCGGAAAAGATAGGAATTTCGCCGATAGATTTGGTTAATGAGAAGGCGCAGTTATTTAAAGATATTTTAAAACTTTATGATATTAGCATTTCTGATTTTATCCGCACAACCGAAAAGCGCCATATTGATGGTGTAAAAAAATTTTGGCAAGCCGCCCAAAAAGATATTTATCAGAGTGATTATCAAGGATTATATTGTGTTGGTTGTGAAGATTTTTTAAAAGATACGGATTTGATAGATGGATTATGCCCAAATCATAAAACTCCGCCGCAGGTGGTTTCAGAAAGAAATTATTTTTTTAAACTCTCTAATTACGAGAAAAAATTAGAGGAGATTTATCAAACTAATCAAATTCAAATTGTGCCGGAAAATCGAAAGGTGGAAGTGGAGAATTTTATTAAAGGCGGATTAAAAGATTTTAGTATCTCACGTTCTAAAGAACGAGCGCATAATTGGGGTATTTCTGTGCCGAACGACGATAGTCAAATTATTTATGTTTGGTTTGATGCGCTTTGCAATTATATAACAGCTTTGGGTTATGCTATTAATTCTCCTTTGTATCGCGCTTGGTGGGACGATCCTTCCACCCAAATCTGGCATTTTATTGGTAAAGACATTACAAAATTCCACTGCATTTATTGGCCGGCGATGCTTTTATCAGCTGGTGTGCGTTTGCCAACTAAAATTATTATTCATGGATTTATTACCGTAGAAGGTCAAAAAATGTCTAAATCAATTGGCAATATTATTGATCCAGTGGAATTGGCTAATCAATTTGGCGTGGAAACCATTCGTTATTATTTGCTAAAAGAATTTTCATTGGCGCAGGATGGCAATTTGACAATAACCAACATTAAAGAGCGCTATGAAAAAGAATTGGCTAATGGTTTGGGGAATTTATTAAATCGCGTAGTGGCATTAATCGAAAAACAAGGAGGAAGAATTAAAATCAATAGCAATTTATTAAAAAATGAAATTGATGAGACGTGGCAAAAATATGATGAAGCAATGAATGATTTCCGATTTAATCAAGCGGCCGAGGCTTTCTTGCAATTGATTAGCAAAGCTGATGTTTTTATAAATCAAACACAAGTTTGGGCGATTGAAGATGTTCAAAAGAAGAATGAGATTTTGAGCAGTTTGTGGCTGATTCTCGCTAATTTAGCTGATTTAATTTCTCCTTATCTTCCCAACACCGCTTTAAAGATAAAGGATTCGTTGGGGATTAAAAACGAAATTAATTTTTTAGGCAAAGAATTTACGGTCAAAAGAATTCCGCCTCTTTTCCCGCGATTAAATTAATATGAAACCATTTCTAATTGATTCTCACGCCCATTTGCAATTTGCCGCTTATGATAATGATAGAAAAGAAGTCATTGAGCGGATGAAGCAGAAAAATATTTGGGCCATTAATATTGGTTCTAATTTTTTATTATCCCAAAAAGCATTGGAATTAGCAGAAGAATATGATTTTTTATATGCGGTAATAGGACTTCATCCTATTCATCTTTTTGAATCTCGAGATCCAAATGAGGGAGAAAGCGAGGTTGAATTTTTTATGAAAGAGAAATTTTTTCAATTGGCGCAAAGCAAGAAAATAGTAGGAGTGGGCGAATGTGGTTTGGATTATTTTCATAACTCATCAAAAGAAGCCAGAGAAAAGCAAAAGGAAGAATTTAAAAAACAAATAGAATTTGCCAAAGAAATTCAAAAACCTTTAGTTTTGCATCTTCGCGCCAGCAAAAATTTAGATGCTTACTTTGATGCTTTAGAAATTTTAAAAAATTATGGATTTAATGAAAAAAGTGTTCGGAGTGGAGTGGTTCATTTTTTTTCCGGCGATTTAAAACTGGCTAAAGAATTTATTCAACACGGATTTTATATTTCTTTTCCAGGCGTGATTACTTTTACGGAAAGTTATGATAATATTATCGCCTCTTTGCCCTTGGATAAATTATTAGTAGAAACAGACTGTCCTTATGTCGCACCGGTTCCTTATCGAGGAAAAAGAAATGAGCCGATTTTTGTGGAATTTATTGCCGAAAAAGTTGCCAAAATCAAAAAAATGTCTTTAAATAAAATTGCTGAAATAACTACAGAAAATTGTTTTAATTTATTTCAATTATGAAAAAAATGCTTAAATTTTTTCAAAAAGAATGGGTTTTGATTACAATCCTCATTATTTTAACGGCTGCAACTAGAATTCCTTATTTTGGTCATCCGGATGAAGTTGTTTTTGATGAAGTTTATTTTGCTCGTTGGTCAACCAATTATTTCAAAGGTGAATTTTATTTTGATATTCATCCGCCGCTGGCAAAAATGATTTTGGCAGCAACTGGAAAAATTTTTGGTTTTGATGAAACAAACAATACTGATTTCTCCCAAATTGGTAATAAATATAAAGGCGATTTTTATAAATTGTTTAGAGCGGTAGAAATGTTTTTTAGTTTAATTTTGGTTTTGGCTGTTTATGGAATTGGCAAAAGATTATTTTACAATAAATGGCCAGGCTTTTTGGCATCATTATTTATTATTTTTGACAACGCCATTTTAGTTCAATCGCGCTATATTTTTACCGATATTTTTCTTTTGGCGTTTGGCGCTTTAGGTATTTATTTTGTTTTGCGTTTGAGGGATTATAAAAAATTAGATGCTAATTCTTTTCCAGAATTATTCTTGGCCAGTTTATTTTTAACAGCTAGCGTTTTGGTCAAGTGGACGGCTTTGGTTTTTGTTGCTGTCGGCGCTTTGATTTTGTTGTTGGACAGAATTTCTCATAAAAAATTCCAACTATTTATTAAAGAATCAATAATAATGTTTGTTATTTTTGTTTTGGTTTATTTTGGGGTTTTTGCTATCCATTTATTAAGTTTGCCGTATACTGGCGGACCAAATCATGATGCTTTTCTATCCCCACAATCGCAAAGCGCTTTGTTGGGCAATCAATATTATGGTAAATATGAACCGCCAAATTTAATCAAACGCATTATTGAATTAAATGTAAAAATGTTTGCTGCTAATGCCAGCATTAAACAAAGTCATCCTTATAGTTCGAAATGGTATAGCTGGCCAATAATGTATCGCCCTATTTTTGAATGGCACAAAAATATTAGTGATCAAACGAATGAGAGAATTTATTTGATTGGTAATCCTTTAATTTGGTGGTTGGGTTTTTTATGTGCTATTTTTGCTATTTTTGCTTTACTTTATGAATTGCGATTTAAAGATAAAACAATTTATTTCCAACCGCTGCTCATCTTAACCTTTGGTTATCTTTTAAACCTCTTGCCTTATGTTTTTATTACCCGGCCGGCTTTTATTTATCATTATTTTCCATCTTTTATTTTTATGACTTTGATTAGTGGCTTCTTATTATGGTTTTTCTTGCGCATCAAACCTTTGATTTTAATTGTTATTTTTATTGTTATTATTCAATCCTTTTTGTATTTTGCGCCATTGAGTTATGGTCTTTCTTTAACGGATCAACAATATCTCCAGCGATTGTGGTTGCCAACTTGGCGATAAAAAATTATGTTTCAAAAATTGATAAAAAGTTTTTCTTTTGCATTTGATGGTTTGAAGGAGGCGATAAAGGGACATTCTTTCCGTGTGATGCTTTTTATTGTTATTTTGGTTTGTATTCTTGGAATTTTGTTTAAAATTTCTTTGTTGGAATGGGTGATGATTGTTTTAAGTATGGGTTTGGTTTTGACTTTGGAAATTATTAATACTGCTTGGGAAAGAAGTTTTGATTATTTGCGGCCGGAAATTAATCCGATTGTGAAAGTAGCAAAAGATTTAGTGGCGGCCGCTGTGCTAGTTGCTTCTTTAACTGCCTTAATTGTCGGTTTTCTTGTTTTCCTACCAAAAATTCTTGAAATTTTCTAAAAAAAAGTTATTATTTTTAAATAAGTTCTTTTTATCCCCCCGTAACTCAATTGGTAGAGTAGCTGCCTTTTAAGCAGAAAGTTGCAGGTTCGAGTCCTGCCGGGGGGACAATAAAAACAAAAATTGCTTGAAAATAATTTATTTTAGATTAGAATAAAACTAATTTGCCATGAATGAACATTCGAAGAATTTAATTTTTGTTATTATCATTTTAATTTTAGCAATTATTGGTGGCCTATTTGCTTATGGCCAATTTAATTTTTTACCCAATTGGTTTAAAAAACCGTATCGTTTAGGTTTGGATTTAAGCGGGGGCACGCGTTTAATTTATGAGGCTGATTTATCGCAGGTTGAAGCGAAAGATCGTGATTCGGCAATGAATGGTTTGCGCGATGTTATTGAGCGAAGGGTTAATTTATTTGGAGTGAGTGAACCGCGAGTGGAAGTGGTCAAAGTGGGTAATGATTATCGTTTAAATGTTGAGTTAGCCGGCGTTAAAGATATTGCCTCGGCTATTCAAATGATCGGAGAAACGCCCTACTTAGAATTTCGCGAAGAGCGGCCAAAGGAAGAAACAGAAAAAATTTTAGAGGAACAAAAAAATAAAAATCCTGATTACGCTTTTGTTGATCCTTATTTTGTGCCATCGCAACCTTTATTGACGGGTAAATATTTAAAGGCAGCTCGTTTAGATTTCAATCCACGCACTTATGAACCAATGGTGAGTTTAGAATTTAATGATGAAGGCGCAAAAATTTTTGCCGAATTAACCAAAAAGAATGTAGGAAAAATTTTAGCGATTTATTTAGATGGTCAACCAATTTCTTTGCCGGTAGTTCAGGAAGAAATTAGTTCTGGTCAGGCTCAGATTACCGGTAAATTCACGGCTGAGGAGGCGAAAAAACTGGTTGAAAATTTAAACGCTGGCGCTTTGCCAGTACCGATTAAACTCATTTCTCAACAATCAGTGGGCGCTCTCCAAGGAGAATTCTTTTTAAAACTTAGCATTAAAGCCGGCTTGATTGGTTTGCTGGTTGTGATTGCTTTTATGATTTTAATGTATGGCTTTCTTGGTTTTGTTGCCTCTTTGGCTTTAATTATCTATACAATTATTAATCTCTCTATCTTTAAAATAATACCCGTTACTTTAACATTATCCGGCATTGCTGGTTTTATTTTGTCGGTTGGAATGGCGGTTGATGCTAATATTTTAATTTTTGAAAGATATAAAGAAGAAATAAAACGCGGTTTGGAGAAAAAGCGCGCTTTAATAGAAGGTTTTCGTCGCGCTTGGCCTTCAATTCGTGATTCCAATATATCTTCTATTATTACTTGTTTAGTGCTTTATAATTTTACCAGTTCAATGATTAAAGGATTTGCTTTAACTTTGTTGATAGGTGTTTTGGTGAGTATGTTTTCAGCTGTGGTTTTAACGCGGTCTTTTTTGAGAGTTTTTATTAAATAAAAATTATGATTAATTTTGTTCAAAAAAGAAAAATTGCTTATGGAATATCTGCTATTTTAGTATTAGCGTCTTGGGTATTTTTGATTGTTTTTGGTTTAAAGCCCGGTATGGATTTTGTGGGCGGTTCACTTTTAGAATTAAAATTGAACAACACCCAAATAGAATATAAAGTAATCGAAGATATTTATAAGCAATATGGTTATCAATTTGTTTCTATTTCTCCAAATGGAAATGACGGACTAACAATTCGTTCAAATGATGTTTCTGAAGAAAATCATCAATTAATTCTTTCTCAAATCAAACAGCACTATCCCAAAATTGAAGAAATGAGATTTGATTCTTTTGGTCCAACCATTGGAAAGGAATTAAGAAATAAATCAATCACCGCTATTATTTTAGTCATCATCTTGATCATTCTTTATCTTGCTTGGGCTTTTCGTCAGGTTTCAAGGCCAATGGCTTCATGGCGATATGGGGTGACTGCTATTTTAGCTTTAATTCATGATATTAGTATTCCGGCTGGATTATTTGCTCTTTTAGGTTTTTTAAAGGGAGTGGAAATAGATTCGAATTTTATTGTTGCTTTGCTTGTTGTTTTGGGTTTTTCGGTTCATGATACCATTGTTGTTTTTGATCGGATTCGTGAAAAATTAAGAACTCATCCTGGTTTAGATTTTGGGCAAGTCATTAACGAAAGTATAAATGAAACAATGCGCCGTTCCATTTTAACCTCTGCAACTTTAATCTTGGTTCTTATAGCGCTTTTAATTTTTGGTCTCAGCAATCTTTTTTATTTTACCCTCGTTCTTTTAATTGGCACTTTCTTTGGCACTTATTCGTCTATTTTTATTGCTAGTCCGTTGCTTTACGATTGGTATTTGTTTTTGCAAAAGAGAAAAAATAGGCGATAATAAAGACGAATATGTCTTTCGCGGAAAAAATTAGAAAAATTATTTTGGTGATAGGCGACATCATCTGTTTTTATTTTTCACTTTATTTAATGGCGATTATTAGAAATTTAAGCGCTGATTATTTAATTATTCACTTGAAGCTTTTTTCCATAATTTTTTTAGTTTGGATTTTTATTTTTTACATAGGACATTTTTATGAGTTAATAAATTTTAGGGAAAGAAAAAAAATAATATCTTCTTTAACAAAATTACAGATCATTAATGTTGTTTTAGCCATTATCATTTTTTATCTTTACCCCATCATTACGCCAAAAACCAATTTAATCTTGATTATTGTTTTTTCTTCTGTTTTTGTTTTGGTTTGGCGGCTAGTTTTTTATTCGGTTTTCTCTCGACATCTGGTTTATAAAACTTTATTAATCGGCGAAAGCGAAGAAATAAAGGAAATCAAAAAACACTTAGAAGAATCACCTCAATTGGGTTATAAACTTATAACACATATTGAAAAAATTGATGGCATAAAAAAGGAAGATGTGGAAAGAATGTTTGAAAAAGATGGCATTAAAGTGATTGTGGTTGATAATTTATCTTCTCAGAAAGAATTAAAGGACGTGCTTTTAAAGATGATGTTTAAAAAAGTTGAGATTTATGATACGGCTGATTTTTATTCGTTGATTTTTAAGTGCGTGCCATTAAATTTTGTTGATGAAAATTGGTTTTTGGATTACTTTAATCTCTATCATCAAAAAATTAATCTTTTTATTAAAGATGTTTGCGATTTTATTTTGGCGTTGATTTTTTTAGTTGTGAGTTTGCCGTTTTGGCCTTTGATTATTTTGGCAATAAAAATTGATTCTGCGGGGCCAATTTTTTATTCTTCTTGGCGTGTTGGCCAAAATGGCAAGTTGTTTAAAATTTATAAGTTTCGTTCAATGTATCAAAATGTTTCTAATTCATCGCGATGGTCAAAAGAGAATGATGAAAGAATTACGAGGGTGGGAAAATTTTTGAGAAAGACGCATTTAGATGAATTACCGCAGTTAGTTAATATTTTGAAAGGAGAAATGTCTTTTGTTGGGCCGCGGCCGATTGAAAAAGAACTTTTTGATTTATGCGTGAAAGAAAAGCCAATTTATTATTTGAGAAATTTAATCAAGCCTGGTTTGGCTGGTTGGGCGCAATTAAATTATCGTTATGCCGCTTGTTTGGAAGATGAATTAAAAAAATTTGAATATGATTTGTATTATATTCGCAATCAATCTTTTTGGTTTGATTTGGCAATTATAATGAGAACCATTAAATTGATTTTCAATTGGTAAAAATTATTAAAAGCAAGATAGGAAGTAATCGTTGACAAATAAATAAAAAATTGTAATATTAAAGTTAGCAAAAATTAAAAATTTAATAAAGGAGGTTTTATAAAATGAGTGAAAGAGAAATTATTTTGTTACTCAGTAGAGAGATTGCTTTTTTGGAAACTGAGGTGCAAAGATTGGAACTACAAAGAAGTTTATTGAGCAAACAGGAATTTTGGGGGGCAGAGTTGAGTCGGTTGCGATGGATGCAGGATTTATACGAAATCAATGAAAAAATTGCTAATTTGAAGCAGAGGCAGGATGAACTAAAAAAACGCCGATTTTTTGTTTTAAGAGATTTTATTGAAAAGATTGAAAGGAGGCAAAATGAGAAAAAATAGAAACCATCGGTTGGAAAAATTAGGGAGGCAGCTAGTGGAGCTGCGGAGAAAAAAGGCTCACATAGAAAAAGAAGAAGAGAAAATCGAAAGAAGTTTAATTAAATTAATGGAGAAGAGAGGAAGAAGAGAAATAATTTTAGAAAGAGAAAACAGAATTGTTAGATTAGTTAAACCAGTATTATTGAAAGTTGAAGCTGTAAATGTTTTCAAACTGTTGCCCTTAAAGAAATTTTTGCAAATTGTGGAGGTTAAAGTAGGTGAGTTAGAAAAGGCGGTCGGAAAAGAAAAAATTGAAGAAATCGCTGAAAGAAAAGAAGGAAATTTCTTTTTAAGAGTAGAAATTCTAAGAAAGTCAATCCGCCAGTAGGGCGGATTTTTCTTTTTTAAAAAAATGATTAGAATAAAAATTATGAGAGGAAATGAATTGCGAGAAAAATTTTTAAAATTTTTTGAAGAAAGAGGACACAAAAGATTACCCTCGGCTCCTTTAATTCCAGAAAACGATCCAAGTGTTCTTTTTACGACGGCCGGGATGCATCCTTTAATTCCTTTTTTGCTTGGTGAAAAGCATCCAGCGGGCAAGCGATTGTGTGATGTTCAAAAATGTTTGAGAACTGATGATATTGAAGAAGTGGGCGATGCTTCACATTTAACTTTTTTTGAAATGTTAGGCAATTGGTCTTTGGGTGATTATTTTAAAGAAGAATCGCTTAGTTGGAGTCTGGAATTTTTAACTTCGCCCCAATGGCTGGCATTAGATAAAAATCGGTTGGCGGTGACTTGTTTTGGTGGCGATGAAGATGCGCCGAAAGATGAGGAATCTTATCAAATCTGGCGCCGCTCAGGTATTCCGGCGGAGCGGATTGCTTTTTTGGGCAAAAAAGATAATTGGTGGGGGCCGATTGGTGAAACCGGACCCTGTGGTCCTGATTCAGAAATTTTTTATTGGATTTCTAATGAGCCAGCGCCAAAAAATTTTGACCCAAAAAATCCTAACTGGGTAGAAATTTGGAATAATGTTTTTATGACTTATAATCGCAAAGCCGATGGTACTTATGAAGTTTTGAAACAAAAAAATGTTGATACGGGAATGGGGTTAGAAAGAACGCTTGCTGCCATTAATGGTTTGCCAACAGTTTTTGAAACCGAGCTTTTTGAACCATTGATTAAAAAAATCGAGGAAATTACTGGCAAAAAATATAGTGAATATGCAAGAGAATTTAGAATTATTGCCGATCATTTAAAAGCAGCTATTTTTTTGCTGGCTGAAAAGTTAGAACCATCGAATGTGGAAAGGGGATATATTTTAAGAAGGTTAATTCGTCGAGCGGTTCGGTTTGGGCGATTGTTAGGCGTTCAAAAAACTTTTTCTTTTCAACTACTTGCCCCTGTTTTAGAAATTTATGGCGATTTTTACTCAGAGATCAAGGAAAATAAGGATTTTATCGAAGAACAATTAGTTCGCGAAGAAGAAAAATTTACCAAAACACTGGAAAGAGGTCTTAATATATTAGAAAAAATTATTCAAAACAAAAATGAGATTAGTGGCGCGGATGCTTTTGGTTTGTATCAAAGTTATGGTTTTCCTTTGGAATTAATTAAAGAGATAGCCAAGGAAAAAGGGGTAAAAATTGACGAGGATGGTTTTAATCAGGAATTTAAAAAACATCAAGAATTATCACGTACGGCATCGGCTGGGATGTTTAAAGGAGGATTAGCGGAACATTCTGAAAAAGCTATCAAGTATCACACAGCCACTCATTTATTGCATAAAGCTTTAAGAGAAGTTTTAGGTGAGGAAGTTAAACAAAGAGGTAGTCATATCAATGAAGAGCGGTTGCGTTTTGATTATTCTTATTCGGGAAAGCCTACC
Source organism: Minisyncoccia bacterium (assembly GCA_049720475.1). Taxonomy (GTDB): domain Bacteria; phylum Patescibacteriota; class Minisyncoccia; order UBA6257; family JAAZHW01; genus SKW32. Next base: position 16,248 of record JBNASH010000033.1, on the reverse strand, counting down.
CCAGAGCAATTAAAGAAAGTTGAAGAAATAGTTAATCAGAAAATACAAGAGAACCTGCCGGTTTATATGGAAGAAATGAGTTTAAGTAGAGCGAAAGAAATTGGTGCTGTTGGACTTTTTGAAGATAAATATGGCGAACGAGTCAAAGTTTATTTTATTGGTGATCCAGCAAAAGCTTATTCAAAAGAAATTTGTGGTGGACCCCACGTGCAAAATACAGGTATTCTAGGACATTTTAAAATAATTAAAGAAGAAGCGGTTTCAAGCGGCGTCAGACGGATTAAAGCGATTTTGGAATAGCGGCTTTATTGATTATAATTATAAAGAGAGGAAAATTTACGATGTTCAAAATATTTCATAAAAATTGGAAACCTGTTTTTTGCTTTTTTGGAGGAATGAGAGAAATAGCTGCGGCTTTGGCGTTGGTAGATTTTGAAAAAAAGAAAATAAAAATTAAAAAAATCAAAAATTATTTTTGTGATAATGATGAGGGATTTGGAGAAGAGGATTTGGTGAAAATTTTAACTAAAGAGATTAAAAAAATTTCCAAAAAAACACCAGCGATTATCAGTTTTGAACAACCGTTTATTAAATCAACGAAAACGCGCCTTTCTGTTGTTAGGGACAATCCTTTAACCGCAATTGATCACGAAGAATTGGAAAATGTCATTTTAAATCTGATTTGGCGTTTGTATGATAAAGAGCGTATTTTTGTTGGACAAAAAATGAAAATTTCTGAATGGGATGTGGTTTTGGCACATTCAAAATTAAGCGATCCTCGCATTGATGATAAAAGAGTTTTAAATCCTCTTGGTTTTACCGGCAAAACATTTTCTTTTTGTGTTGAGAATGTTTACATGCACTGCCTTTTTTGGGAAGCAGTAAAGAATGTTTTAGAGCAATGGGGTGGCGAACTGCTTTTTATCGGAGAAAAAAATTTGATTTTTGATAAAACTTTTTCTTTAATAAATAATATAGAGAAAAATATTCTTGTCGAAATTGGTTATACGATTACGAGCGCCGGATTGATAACAGATTATTTAAACACAGCCAAATATTTTGATTGGGGAGAAAAGAATTTATTGCTCGCTATTTCTCAAAACCTTTCTGTTTCTTTGACAACCGCCACAGAAATAAAAAACAAATATGAGAATGGTGATTTAAGCGAGAATGCAAGTAATTGGTTAAAAAAATTATTTGATAAGGAATTGAAAATTTTATTGGATGGCGTGAACTTAACGGCTAAAGAAATATCGCCAAAAGAAAAAATCGAAGGTTTTTATTTAATAGGTCTTTTGAAAAACTTTCCTGGTTTAATAGAGAGTTTTGAAAAAAACCATTGGCCTGTGAGTATTTTTAAAACGCCGGTTAATATAATTTATTATGATAATGAAAGATTTCTTTCTGATTTGGAAATTGAAGTAGAGGATAATAGAGCCGCAAATATCTCTTTTAACCTTATACCTAATTTAGTTTATCCTTTTGTGTCAGAGCCTAAATATGAGGAAATGAACAAAATTTTAAAACGTCGAATTAAATGGTTAAATCAAAATTTATTAAAAAATTATAAAAAATGAAAGCAGAAAATATTTATGTTGATATAACTGAATCGGTTTCTGAGGTCGTTGAAAAAATTATTAATTCTAAAAACGACACCGTTGTTTTAATTATTCCGCAAAACGCAAAAATCGCCGATTCTTTGTTAAATTTCAAATTGATCAAAAGAGAAGCGGCTGCTGCTGATAAAAAACTTTTTGTTAGTAGCGATGTTGAGGAGATTGTGGCTATGGCCAAAGAAGCAGGAATGAAATTAATTGAAATGGCAGAAATAAGCAGGCCTAAGCCAAAAACAAAAAATTTTCTAGGTGATATTAAGCCACCAAAAAGAAAAAAAACTGAAAAGAAAATCGATGTGAGATCAGAAGAAGAATTGCCAGAGATTAAAGAAATTATTCAAAAAATAGAAACAGAAAAACCCAAAAAAGTTGAGGTTAAAAAAGGTAAAGGTGAGGAGAGTAAAATTAATACTGAGAAAAAATTTTTTACAGATTATTTTGACGAAGCAGATTTCAGCGGCGTTGAATTGGATGAAGCAGAAATAAAAAGAGAAAAATCTTTCAAGCCAAAAATTAAAATTACAAAAGGCATCAAAATTTTGTCAGCCTCCGTTTTCGTTTTTGTTCTCCTCATTTTTTTCCTTATTTATTTTATTGCCAAAGCAGAAGTAAGAATTTTTTCTAATAAATATAATTGGTCCGAGCAAATTCCAGTTTTAGCAACAGCTGGAATTAGCGAGATTGATCAAACTAATTTTAAAATCCCTGTAAAATTTTTTGAATTCTCCCGTACAATTACTCAAAACTTTCCTGCCACCGAAATAAAAACTATTCAAGCTAAAGCCAGGGGTACAATAAGAATTTATAATGCTTATAGCTCCGAACCCCAGGTTTTGGTGGCAACAACAAGATTTTTATCAAAAGAAGGAAAACTTTTTAGATTAGTAAACAAAACAACAATTCCCGGCGCTAAAATTCAGGATGGAAAAATTGTTCCGTCTTATATTGATGCGGAAGTTGTCGCTGATCAAGCCGGCGAATCTTATAATATTGGCCCAACAACCTTTACTATTCCTGGTTTTGAAGGGACGCCGCGCTATACTAAATTTTATGCTGAATCTCTTTCGCCGATGACCGGTGGTTATATAGGAACAACAAAAGTAGTTGGTCAATCAGATATTAATCAAGCCAAAAGTAAATTAATTGAAATTGCTTCTCTTTCTTTGGAAGAAGAGTTAAAGAGTAAATTGCTTTCTAATGATATTGTTTTGCCTGATGCGAAACAAATTACAATTGTCAGTTTTTCAACCAATCCAAAACTAGATGAAAAAGCAGAACAATTTGAGGCTACTGCTAAAATTACGATGAAGAGTTTGGTATTTAATGAAGAAGATATTAAAAAATTGTTTGTTAATGAAGCCCAAAAAAGCAATTCTCAATTATCGGATAAAGAATTATTTAGTTATCAATTCAATTATGGCGCTGCTCGATTTGATTTTGATAAAAAACTTTTATCTTTTCCTGTTACTGCTAATTTGGTTTTCTGTGACAGAATTTCTTTATCTGAATTCATTAATAATTTGGCAGGAAAAAATGTTAATAATCTCGAATCATTTTTAAAGCAATATAAAACTATCAATAAAGTAGAAATAGACATCTGGCCAAAATTCCTAAAGTTTACACCTTTAAATCCCAACAGAATCAAAGTTTTAATTGATGAAAAAACGATTTAGTGTTGACTATTTCAAAAACATTTTTATAATGAACAATAATCAACCATTGGGTTGGAAAAGCATTTTTTATGAAGAATAATCAATTTGAGGGCGTAGTGATCGAAGCCTTACCCAGTACCACTTTTAAAGTCCAACTGGATGATGGGAGAGAGGTTTTAGCTCATTTATCAGGTAAATTAAGATTAAATTTTATCCGCATTATGGTTGGTGATAGGGTAGTGGTTGAACTAAGCCCTTATGATGAAAAGCGAGGACGTATTGTCTATCGCAAATGATAAAATCTTATGAAGGTAAGAGCGTCGGTTAAAAAAATTTGTCGCGATTGTAAAGTAGTAAGGCGCAAAGGCCGCGTTTTTATTATTTGTAAAAAAAATCCAAAACATAAACAAAGACAAGGTTAAAAAATATGGTACGTATTTGTAATGTAAATATCCCTGATAATAAACCAATTTTTGTTAGCCTATCCTATATTTATGGAATCGGGCAATCTTTGGCTAGAAAAGTTTTAAATATGGCTAATATTAATCAAAACAAAAAAGCCAAAGATTTAACAACCGAAGAAATTAATCGTTTGCAAAATATAATTGAAACGAATTATAAAATTGAAGGTGATTTAAGACGAGAGATTCAATCTAATATCCGCCGATTAAAAGATATTAATTGTTATCGTGGTATAAGACACTTAAGAAAATTACCGGTGCGCGGTCAACGAACAAAAACTAATTCGCGAACCATTCGTGGTAATGTTCGTCGGACAGTCGGTAGCGGTCGCAGAAAATTAGAACTTAAATAATATGGGGAAGAAAAGAGTAGCTGTTCAAGATGAAAATGAAGTTTTAAAAGAAAAAGAGACGCTGGAATCAGCGCTTAAAAAAGTTGAATCAAAAGAAGTTGGCAAAAAAGGAAGTTATCCATTTGCTAATATTTATATTTCCTCTTCTTATAATAACATTATTATTACCGTGACTGATCATTTGGGAAATACTTTGGCTTGGTCATCGGCTGGACATTTACAATTTAAAGGACCCAAAAAAGCAACTGCCTTTGCGGCTACCAAAGTTGCCGAATCGATTGTTCAAAAAATCAAGAAATTAATTATTCCAGAGTTTCATGTTTATATCAAAGGATTAGGTGCTGGTAGGGAAGCCGCTTTAAGAAGTTTTATTGCTCAAAATTTAAACGTCGTTAGTGTTAAAGATATTACTCCGGTTCCACACGGCGGATGTCGACCGCCAAAACCACGGAGAGTATAAAATTATGGCAATTTTAGATGCTAAATGTCGAAAATGTCGTAGAGTTGGGGAAAAACTTTTTTTGAAAGGGGATCGTTGCTATTCTATAAAATGCGCTTTAATTAGAAAGCCTTATGCGCCCGGTATGCATCGCAAAAAAGTCACAAAAGCCACTTCTGAATATGGAAAACAATTGAATGAGGTAAGAAAGGTTAAGCTTACTTACGGTGTTAATGAAGCTCAAATGAAAAAATACTTTAAAGAAGCAAGTAAAAGTCCCCAATCAACCAGTGACATTTTCTTTAAAAAATTAGAATTGCGATTGGACAATGTTATTTATCGTTTGGGTTTTTCTTCTTCTCGACGAGGCGCGCGCCAGCTGGTAAGTCACGGTCATATTTTGGTTAATGGCAAGAAAATCGATGTTCCCGCTTATGAATTGAAAAAGGGTGATATAATTTCTATTCGGCCGGAAAGTAAGAACAAGGCTCCTTTTGTGAATTTAGATAAAAAACTTAAAAAAGTTCAACTACCAGATTATCTAAGTTTTGATCCAGAAAAACTAGAAGCTAAAATTATTGCCGAGCCAAGCTTGGCAAAACAATTGCCGCCATTTGATTTTAGACAAATCGTCGAATTTTATTCACGTTAATTTATAAAAATATGTTAGGGTTAATTTTACCCACAAAACCAAAAATTATAAAAGAGACAGAAACCGAAGGCGTTTTTGAAATTGAAAATTTATACACTGGTTATGGTTTAACTTTGGGGAATGCCTTACGTCGGGTTCTTTTATCCTCTTTAAAAGGTGCAGCCATTACTAGCGTTAAAATCAAAGGCGTTCATCATGAGTTTTCTACTATTGAAGGTGTTTTGGAAGATGTTATTCAGATTATTCTTAATTTGAAAAAAATCAGAGTAAAAGTTTATAGCCCCGGCCCTCATACTTTAACTTTATCTGCCAAAGGAGAAAGAGAGGTAACAGCTCGAGATATTGCCAAAAATTCAAATGTTGAAATTATCAATCCCGAAACACATATTGCCACTTTAACAGATAAAAAATCAGAATTGGAAATGGTTTTAACCGTTGAAGAAGGTGTTGGTTATTCGCCGGCGGAAACACGTCAGAAAGAAAAATTGCCAATCGGAACAATTAATTTAGATGCAATTTTTACTCCCGTTAAAAAAGTGAACTACGAAGTTGAAAATATGCGCGTTGGAGAAAGAACCGATTATAACCGTTTAAGAATTTATATTGAAACCGATGGAAGCATTTTGCCACGTGTGGCTCTAAAACAAGCCGCTGATATTTTGGTCGATCATTTTAAAATCGTTGCCGATATTCAAGTGCCTGAGGAAACAACAAAAGCGACGAAAGAAGAAATAAAAGAAAAAGAGAAAGAGAAGGCAACTACCAAAAAAACTAAAAAAACTAAAGCAACTAAAAAATAATTCGAACTTATGCGTCACTTAAAAAAAGGCAGAAAATTTGGAAGAACACGCGGTGATCGCAAACTCTTTTTGAAGAGTTTAATTCATAATTTTGTTTTGTCTAAAAAAATCGAAACTACTGAAGCACGAGCTCGTGAACTAAAAAGATTAGTTGATAAATTAGTAACTTTAGCCAAAAAACAAACCCTTGCTTCTTATCGTTTATTAATTAGTCGAATTGGAGAGCCAGCCGCGAAAGAACTTTTTTATAATATTGCTCCAAAAATGAAAAATCGCCGTGGCGGTTATACACGCATTATTAAAAGTCCTCGCGCTCGGAAACGCGATGGCGCTCCAATGGCAATAATCGAATTTATTTTGGATTAATATGAGAGAATATAAAATTGACGCTACCAATCAACCATTAGGACGTTTGGCTTCAAAAATAGCCGTTCTTTTGCAAGGCAAAGATAATCCTGATTATGCGCCTAACAAAGTGGCAAATGTTAAAGTCATCGTCGAAAATGTTTCAAAAATGAAATTTACGGGAAAGAAATTTTATCAGAAAGTTTACAGACATCATACAGGGTATCTGGGTCATTTAAAAGAAAAAAAGTTAAGGGAAGTTTTTGAGAAGAATCCCACGGAGGTTTTAAAAAGAGCTGTTTTAGGAATGTTGCCTAAAAATAGTTTGCGGTCAAAAAGAATTAAAAATTTAAAGATGTATGCCTAGGAAAAAAATTACTACAGAAGAAAAAGAAAATAAATTATCGGAAGAAAAAAATCCCGAAGTTTTAACTTCTGAAGAGGAAGAAACTAAAGAAGAAAAAAGAGGACGCAAAGGGAAAGTTTATTATGAAGGCGTTGGCTCAAGAAAAACAGCCACTGCTATTGTTCGACTTTATACCCGGAATAAAGAAATTTTGATTAATGGAAAAGATTATAAAGTTTATTTTCCCTTTAAAAAATTGCAGGCAATGATTGAAGCCCCGTTTGAAAAAATGAAATGTCCTGGTAAATTTGGTTTAACGGCTATAGTGAGAGGAGGAGGGTTATCTGCTCAAGCGGAGGCTGTGCGAATGGGAATTGCCAGAGCGATGGTTGCTTTCAATCCAGATTTTAAGAAACGATTGCGTCGAGTAGGATTTCTTACTCGCGATGCAAGAATGGTTGAAAGAAAGAAGTACGGATTAAAGAAAGCGCGCCGCGCTCCTCAATGGTCTAAGCGTTAATTTTATTCTTGACATCAGAAAAATTAAGAATAAAATAAATCTATCGAAAATGATAATAAATTTATCATTTTCGTTTTTAGCACATTAATAACAAAAAATAAATTTTTTCTTCATTGTTTCGTGTCGTCCTTTGAGTTGTATTAGTCCCATTCGATAATAATCGGATGGGGTTAGATCAAATTTTTTCTGAGGATTTGATCCTGGTCCAGGATGAACGCTGGCGGCGTGGATAAGGCATGCAAGTCGAGCGGTTCCGTCGCAAGACGGAATAGCGGCGAACGGGTTAGTAATACCTTGGTAACCTACCCTTGAGACGGGGATAACCAGTCGAAAGATTGGCTAATACCCGATGGTCTGAATATTTTTTAAATATTCAGTAAAGGAGCAATCCGCTCAAGGATGGGCCTAGGTCCCATCAGGTAGTTGGTGAGGTAATGGCTCACCAAGCCTATGACGGGTAGGGGAGCTGAGAGGCTGTTCCCCAACAGGGACACTGAGACACGGGTCCCACTCCTACGGGAGGCAGCAGTCGAGAATATTCGGCAATGGGCGAAAGCCTGACCGAGCGACGCCGCGTGGAGGAAGAAGCCCCTCGGGGTGTAAACTCCTTTTCTGGGGGATGAATTAAGCCTTGTGCTTAATGACAGTACCCCAGGAATAAGAGGCTGCCAACTACGTGCCAGCAGCCGCGGTAATACGTAGGCCTCAAGCGTTATCCGGATTTACTGGGCGTAAAGGGTGCGTAGGCGGTTTATCGCATCTTTGGTTAAAGACCCAAGCTCAACTTGGGGAACGCCAAAGAGATGGGTAAACTAGAGAATACCAGGGGTGGCTGGAACTGCCGGTGTAGGGGTGAAATCCGTTGATATCGGCAGGAACGCCGGAGGTGAAGACGAGCCACTGGGGTATTTCTGACGCTGAGGCACGAAAGCGTGGGGAGCAAAAAGGATTAGATACCCTTGTAGTCCACGCCCTAAACGATGCTGACTAGCTATTTCGAGTATCGACCCTCGGAGTGGCGAAGCTAACGCGTTAAGTCAGCCGCCTGGGAAGTACGGCCGCAAGGCTAAAACTCAAAGGAATAGACGGGGACTCGCACAAGCGGTGGATCATGAGGTTTAATTCGACACAAAACGAAGAACCTTACCAGGGCTTGAAATGCTGGTGAAGGTTGTCCGAAAGGATGACCGTCTTTCAAGGACGCCAGCACAGGTGCTGCATGGTTGTCGTCAGCTCGTGGCTTGAGTTGTTCCCTTAAGTGGGGTAACGAGCGCAACCCCTATCGCATGTTACATGTGTCATGCGAAACTGCCCCGCCCTTTGGGCATTATTGAGAAATAGTGCCAAAAGGGCGGGGAGGAAGGAGGGGATGACGTCAAATCAGCATGGCCTTCTGATGCCCTGGGCGACACTCATGATACAATGGCCGATACAAAGGGTCGCCAAGCCGTAAGGCGGAGCAAATCCCTAAAAATCGGCCCCAGTTCGGATCGAGGGCTGCAACCCGCCCTCGTGAAGCCGGAATCGCTAGTAATCGCGGATCAGCCATGCCGCGGTGAATACGTTCTCGAGTCCTGTACTCACCGCCCGTCACGTCAAGGGAGCCGGGAACAGCCGAACACCGATGAAGATCGGTGCAAGCTGGGCTCGGTGACAGGGACGAAGTCGTAACAAGGCACCGGTAGCGGAAGCTGTCGGTGGATCATCTTTAAAGGATGACGCTCATTCTCGCTGAGAATGAGGTCCTTAGGTCGGTTCGCTATTCTTTTTAGAATAGCGATGGGCGGCACGAAACAATGAAAAAGAGATTTATTTTTTAACAAAAACCGCCATTAATAAATGGCGGTTTTTGTTTTTTATCTCAAAGATATCCACAATTTAATTTGTCAAAAATTATTTATTTTATTTATAATATAATTAATGGCAGAAACAATGGCTAAAATTTTAGTTATTGAAGATGATCCTTTTTTGTCTAATCTTTTAAAATTGCGTCTCCAAAAGGAACAAATGGAGGTTATTTCCGCTGTGGATGGTGATGAAGCGATAAAAAAATTAAATGAAATTGAACCCGATTTAATTTTATTAGATTTAATTTTGCCTAAGAAAAGTGGTTTTGAAGTTTTAGAAAACATTTCCAAAAATCCTAGTTTAAGGAACAAACCAGTAATTATTATTTCCAATCTTGGACAAACAACTGATATTCAAAAAGGCAAACAATTGGGCGCGGTTGAATATTTTGTTAAAGCCAAAATTTCCATTGATGATTTAATTTTTAAAATTAAAGAATTTTTAAATAAAAGCAAAAAATAAAAAAGCCGGTATAAATAAAATAAACTTCTAATTTTTCAAAATGTCAAAGAAAAATATTCAGAAAAGCTCCTTAAAAGGTTTTACTTTGATTGAATTATTGATAGTTATTGCTATTTTGGCGGTGTTAATGAGTGTGATTGTAATTACTTTAAACCCTTCAGAAATGTTAAAAAAATCTCGAGATTCACGAAGACTTTCTGATTTAGCGGCGTTAAGAACGGCATTAAATTTGTATTTATCTGAGGATTATAATTTTTCCGGCTACACCACCTATGCTTATCTTTCTGTGCCATTAGCTAGTGCTGGCACCTGCGGTTCTTATGGTGGACGAACAGCTTATTGTGCTGCTTTAAGTAATTATCGGACGATAGGTACGACAGGATGGCTACCAATTAATTTTAGTGTTTTAACTCTGCGCTCACCAATTTCAGCATTGCCAATTGATCCAACCAATAGTACTTCTTCAGGGTATTATTATGTGTTTGCCGCCTCAAGCAGCTTAACAACTTATGAATTAAATGCTAATTTAGAGTCAAGTGCCTATGCCTCTTTGGAAACTACAGATGGTGGAAATAACTCTACAATTTATGAAATTGGTTCGGATTTAAGTATTTTAAATTAGTTTAAAATTTGTTATAATAAAAAGGTCGTTTAAAAAAAAAGAATATGTAAATCATTTAAAAACAAAAGGTCGAAAATATTAAAAAGTCGAAATAATTAATTTAAAAACAAAAATTAATTAATATGAAAAAAGGTTTTACTTTAATTGAATTATTGGTTGTTATTGCTATTTTGGCGGTGTTAATGAGTGTGATTGTTGTTACTTTAAATCCAGCGGAAATGTTAAAGAAAACCCGCGATACCAAAAGAATTGCTGATTTAGATGCCTTAAGAACAGCGATTAACTTGTACGTTTCCGATGTTAGTTCGCCAAGTATGGGATCATCAGTACCATCTTGTTACGCTAGTCAAGTTGGCGCTCCAGCAAGTGGTACACTTTGCTCAAGTGTTACTGGCACTACTACCCAGGCGATTACCGGCGGATGGATCCCGATCAATTTTACTTCCATTTCTTCTGGTTCTCCTCTTTCTTCCTTACCAATTGATCCTAAAAATACAACATCTACATCCGCAACAACCTCCTATGTTTATTATTACGGAACAAAAACAGCCTCTACGACTTTTGAACTGGACGCCAATATGGAATCTAATTATTATTCTAATGGTGGTTCCGGTGATGTAGAAAGCAAAGACGGTGGGAATAATAGTGATCTTTATGAAGTTGGTTCAGATCTGACTTTATTCTAAGCATTTTATTCTAACTATCAGATATTAATTTTTTATGCAATTTTTAAATGGACTTATAAATCAGCTGCCTTTTGTTTATTTCGTTCTTACAGCAGGTTTGATTATTGGGTTTAAAAAAATCCAGCAGTTAATCAAACCTGCTGTCATTTTAATTTTAATTTTGAAAATTGCTGAATTAACCATTAAGGTAATTGGGCAGTTTTTAATATTTAAAAATTCCGAAATTGCTGTTTATTTGCTTCCTCCCTATCAGAAATTATCTCAATTCTTTTTGCACTATATTGATTACCGTTTTCTTTTGCCTGCGATTTTTCCTATTTTGGTGGGCTTGTTATTTTTCTTTTTAGCCAATATCTTAAATCGTTTGGCTGGCGAGCGTTTTTTTGAAAAAGAAGAGCCATGGATGTTATTTTATGCTATAATCTTTTTAGGGCATCCGATGTGGCTCGTTTATATTTTCTTAATTTTAATCATTGCCATTATTCTTTATTTAGTTCAGCTGGCTTTTAAAAAAATTCAGTTTAATCAACGCCTGCCCCTTTATTATTTATGGCTGCCATTGGCGATTGTTGTTTTCTTTTTGCAAAAAGTCAATTTGCCCATTGAGTGGATAAACAATTTTATTAATAGCATCAGGTTTTAAAAATTATGGCCTTGCGTTTACCAATTGAGAAAATAAAAGAACTTTTGGTGGATAGTGGTTTGGTGCCGGCTGATGTTTTTCAGACAATCATTGAAGAAAGTAAAAGAGCTGGCCAAGATATTATTGATATTTTAATTTCCCGCGGATTTATTAGTGAGGATTATGTTTTGCAACTTTATGCGGATTATTTCAGGATGCCCGTCATTAAATTGCGCGGCCGCTTGATTAAAAAATCACTTTTGTCGAAAATTCCTGAGGAAATTGCTCGAATGCGGCGGGCGGTAGTTTTTGATCAGGATAAAAATGGTGTTTTTTATGTGGCGATGGAAGATCCGGGCGATTTGGAAACAATTAATTTTTTAGAGAAATATCTCAACGCGCCCATTAAAATTTTTCTTACCACTGACAAAGATTTAAATTATGTTTATTCGCTTTATGGCAAAGAAGTTGTTGAAGACTTCAGACAATTAATTGAAGAAAATATTAAAGCCACGGCGCGGTTGAAGATGGTAGGCGAAAAAGAAGTGGCGGAAGAATTGCCAATTATTAATATTGTTGATGGTATTTTGGCCTACGCCATTTCTTTAAATGCATCAGATATTCATATTGAAGTTTTAAAAGATGCGGTTTTGGTACGCTTTCGCATTGATGGCGTATTACATGAAATGATGCGAATTCCAAAAGAAGTTCACCCAGCAATAGTGGCAAGAATTAAATTATTAGCTGGTTTAAAAATTGATGAACATCGAAAGCCGCAAGATGGTCGTTTGCGTTATGAAGCGTTAGGGGAGGCAATGGATATTCGTGTGTCCATTATGCCAACTTTTTATGGCGAGAAAGTAGAAATGCGTTTATTGCGTGCCACCGCCAAACCAATGAGTTTAAGAGAATTAGGAATGCTTGATGATACTGCCAAATTAATTGAAGAGAGTATTAAAAAAACTTACGGAATGATTTTGGTAACTGGTCCGACTGGCTCTGGTAAAACAACTACTTTGTATTCTATTTTAAATATGCTCAATAAGCCGGAGGTAAATATTGTCACCATCGAAGATCCTATTGAGTATGACATTCGTTATGTTAATCAAACTCAAATTAATCCGCAGGCGGGAATTACTTTTGCTACAGGATTAAGAGCGATTTTGCGTCAAGATCCGAATATTATAATGATTGGTGAGATTCGTGATGAAGAAACAGCAGAGATTGCTGTGCATTCGGCTTTAACAGGTCATTTAGTACTTTCGTCTTTACATACCAATGATGCGCCAACTGCTGTGCCGCGTTTGATTGATATGAAAATCCCTGCCTTTTTAGTTTCGGCAGTTTTAAATACAGTTATTGCTCAGCGTTTAGTGAGAAGAATCTGTAAAGATTGCATCGAGTCCTATGAACCCAGCCCGGAATTTTTGGAATCTTTAAAAATGCAATTTAAAGGAACGCCTAATGAAAATATGGAATTGCCCAAAATTTTATACCGGGGCGCCGGTTGTCAGATTTGTAATTACACTGGTTATCGAGGCCAATTGGCTATTTTTGAAGTGCTTAATTTAGACGAGGATATGAGGCGTTTAATTACCAGACCCGATTTTGAGCTGGATGCTTTAAGAAAATTAGCTAAAGAAAGAGGAATGATAACCATGCTTGAAGATGGAATTAGAAAAGCACAGCTGGGTATGACAACAGTTGAAGAAGTCTTGAGAGTTATTAGGGAATAAGGTAAAATATAATTATATGTTATTTAGATATCGAGCCTCAGATTCAGAGGGGAAAATAATAGAAGGAGAAGGCGATTTTATTAATGAAAACGCTGTTTTGGAGTTTCTTAAAGGAAAAAATTTAAATCCCATTAATTTAGAATTAATAGCCACAAAGACAAAATTAAGAACTTCACTTTTCGGATCTCCTATTAACATTACCGACCAAATTTTTCTTACGCGCTATCTGGCGTTGATGCTAAAAGTGGGTACTGATATTTTTAAAGCGATTGATATTTTGATTGCTGACTTTGAAAAACCAAGCGTCCGTTCTCTTTTAATTGAAATTCGTGAAAACTTATCCAAAGGTCAGCCTTTTTATTCAACTTTTTTAAAATATCCCAAAATTTTTTCACCGGTTTTTACGAATTTAATTCGCGCCGGCGAGGCCTCAGGTAATCTAGAAAAAGTTTTTGAGGAATTGAGTGATTCTTTGGAAAAACAGAGAGATTTAAGTCAAAGAATTAGGTCAGCTCTTATTTATCCAATTTTATTGGTAGTGGCTTCTATTGGTATTGTGGCATTACTTGTTACGTTTGCTATTCCTAAAATGGCAACTCTTTTTCAAGGTAACGAGATGAAAATGCCTCCTGTAACTCAGTTAATTTTTAACATTTCATTCTTTTTATCAGATTATGGTTTGTATATTCTTGCTTTCCTAATTTTGTTAATAATGGGAATCGTAATGTTTTATAAATTCAGTTTAGTGGGTAGAAGATTTTTTCAACGCTTGGCTTTTAAAATTCCTTTAGTTAATAATATACTTTACAAAATGTCCTATCAACGATTTGCTGTTACTTTTGGGGCATTGATGCGAGCGGGTTTGCCGATCCTTGAAAATTTAGAAATTACCGCCACAACTGTGGGCAATGAAGAAATGAGACAGGCTCTATTGCGCATTGCTCACGAAGATATTATTAAAGGTGTGACATTAGGCGACGCTTTTAGAAAAGAGGAGGTTTTCCCGCAAACTATTAGAACTTTAATTTCTATTGGCGAGAAAGCAGGTCATACAGAAGAAGTACTCCGAACTTTATCGGAATTTTATGACAGCGAAATTGATGCGGCAGTAAAATCTTTGGTTTCTATTTTTGAGCCGTTAATGCTTGTTATTATCGGCGTGGTAGTGGGTGGCATTGCTTTAGCAGTGATTTTGCCTGTTTATCAATTTACAACCCAATTGGGCGGCGTCTAAAATTTATGAAAAAGATGAAAAATAAAGATTCTCAACAATGGGGGTTTACGCTAGTAGAATTATTAATTTCTTTAAGTATTATTGCCATTGTTTCCGTTATTGGTTTTACTAATTTAACAGGCACGAGGGAAAAAATGGCGGTTGATTTAGAAGTTGAAAAAATAGCTACTTATTTAAGAAGTGTCCGCGATAGGGCAATTGCCGGAGAAGATGATTCTTCGTGGGGTGTAAGATTTGTTAATAATCTTTCAGATGATGATGTTTATTATTGTTTCAAAGGATTAAGTTTTAGCAGTTCTTCTATTGTTGAAACGAGATATTTATCAAAAAAAACTCAGTTGGCTATTCCACCAGTTGGTTCAACCACCGACATTATTTTTATTAAAGGAACGGGTAATGTTAATGCTACTTCCACAATTAGAGTTCAATCCAGAACTAATCAATCATTTTTTGGTGACATTACGGTTAATAGCTACGGCCTAATTAATTATTAATTATGCTTTGTAATATTAAAGATCAAAAAGGACAGATGTTAGCAGAAATTTTGGTGGCAGTAGTTTTAGCCGGCATAATTATTGGTGGTATTGCTTTGAGTACTGGAACTTCAGTTTCAACAAGTAACAAAATTCGAGAAAATACTAAAGCTACTTATATTGTTCAAGAGGTGCTTGAGGAAATAAAAATGCTTAGTGAAGGTAATTGGTTGCTGCTTTATTGTCCGCCAAGTGGTACTTGTCCAGGAAGTAAAGGATCAAATAATCATTACTATATTTCCAATTGGACAATTCAAAATGGCTCTGATTCAAAAACCATTGAGGGAATAACATATAATTACTACTTTTATATTGAAAATGTTAATAGAGATTCTCAGCAAAATATTGTTTCATCAGGCGGCAATGAAGACCCATCAACCCAAAAAGTTACTGTGGTAGTAAATTGGCCGCTCAATAATTCTTTTTCGATCAGTCGTTATATTATGCGGACAACATCAGCTTCTTTAACTGATTTTGCCTGGAGTACTTCGACATCTGATAGCAACGTTTTTACTAATGTTTTGGGTTATTATGCCACAACATCAGGAAATTTATTAGTGCAAAATGGGACTTTGAGTTTAAATCCAACCACCGGCAGTGGTTCAATGACTTCTGTAATTTTTGATACCGGTCAGACCAATGGTGTTGCTTTTAATTCAATCAAATGGAAAGGAGCATTGCCAACGAGTGCGCATGTGAGATTTCAATTTGCTAGTTCCAATTCCACAACCACTTGGAATTTTATAGGTCCTGATGGCACTAGCGCTACGTATTATGAAGCGGCTGGTCCGGATCAGGTTATTCCGATTTCTTTACAATATCATAATAATCATCGCTATTTTCGATATAAAATTTATTTAGATCCAACCTCAGATTATTCTAGTTCGCCAACTGTTTATCGAGTAATTATAAACTATTCGCCATAATATGAGAAGAATTTTTTTCAATCAAAAAGGGTTTTCGTTATTGCCGACGGTGCTTGTAACAAGTATTATTATTGCTGAAATTGGTATTGCTTTAACTTTTGTTATGTATATGGCGAATTCCGCCAGTTATAGCTCGCGTTTATTACAAGAAGCTTATGTTTGCGCTAAGTCGGGAGTGGATGATGCACTTTTGCGTTTGATTCGCAATAAGGATTTTTATTCTGTTGACGGTTATAATTTTACTATTGGTCGGTGCAATGCCACCATTAAAGTAGAAAAAGACACGCCTTCCCAGTATAATTCACAAATTACTGTTACAGCTTCAGTTTTAAATCGTCAGAAAAAATTACAAGCCATTGTTAGTATCGATTCAGATACTGGCGTGGTATATTTAA
>JBNASH010000032.1:0-1166 GCA_049720475.1 Minisyncoccia bacterium | reverse complement strand
CTGGCGGCACGGCTATTGTCAATATTGATACAACTAATTCCAGAGTCGGTATTGGAACAACAAGCCCGACTGAAACATTACATGTCCAAGGCAATCTTAAAGTTAGTGGCACGATTTCTGGCACGTTGAGTGGTGTTTCTATTTCAGCGGCTCAAGTTTCTTCCGGCACTTTTGGTGCTAATGTTGGCAATGGCAACTTCACTTTTCCAGCCGATTTATATGTAACCGGCAAAGTCGGTATTGGCACAACCTCGCCTGATACTCAGCTCCATTTAAAAGTTTCAAGCGGCGATATCGCGCTTAAATTAAGCACGCAGGCAAGCGTTATTTCAACAATCAGCGGACCAAACAATCCTTCTGCGGCAAGCGATGACTCAAGTAATGGAGGTTCTGTGGCTTGGACTAGTCCAACTAATGTTTATACTTCTAATGATGTTTATGCTTCGGCGACAATACCGGGAGGTACAGATCCAGATTACTACTGGACCGATTATTTGAAAGCAACTGGTTTTGGTTTTTCAATTCCGAGCTCGGCTAATATTTTGGGAATTAAGGTGGAAGTTGAAGCAAAGGCAAGCGCTGCGAGTTCAATAGGGCTGCGTGCCTTATTAGTTAAAGCAGGGACGCCTGTTGGTAATGAAAGGGGTTCGCTTTTAACTACGTCAGATGTTTATTATTCATTGGGCGGTGAGACCGATCTTTGGGGGACAACCTGGTCTTATTCGGATATTAATAATTCTAATTTCGGAGTAGTTATTTCCGCATATAATTGGGACACACTTGCACGCACAGCCTATATAGATCACATTAGAATTACCGTTTATTATACTACAACAGGTAATGCTGATTGGCAGATAGCCGTAGCTTCAACAACTGGCGCTTTGTTAATTAATCCATCATTTAGCAGTGGTAAAGTGGCCATTGGTACAACCGCGCCTATCGCGACTTTGGATGTTAATGGCACGATTAAAGGACAATTCTTGGATTATTATACTGGGACAGTTTCGCGAAGTTATACAAGCGGCAACGGCACCACCTACTTAAACACCGGCAAATATTATCCTGACTGGTTCTGCGCTTTATCAACGGTTGATGCGACTGAATTGGATACAGCCAGTGAACACGCTTATTGCAACGTAACTCTTTCAAGCAACCAATGGGTTTTG
>JBNASH010000031.1:0-3369 GCA_049720475.1 Minisyncoccia bacterium | reverse complement strand
CCGAGGGCGTGGTTCCGGTTTGATAAACACGGAAAGATAAATTAGCGCCGGGCGTATCACTACTATTGCTACCATTCCATGCGGTGGCATCAGGAAAATCAACATTTGGATCAGCATCTAAATCAAGCGTAGAAGTTGCATCATCTCTTTTAACTGACAATTGCCAGCCGCTCCCTGAATTAGTAATAACCGTAGAAGTTGTTGTTGCGATAATAGGCGTACCAGGTGTTAAGGTGCCCAATGGAATTGAAGTGGTAGCCAAATTAAAAGTCAATGTTGAAGTTACTGTTACAGAAATCGTTTGATTTTTATCATCGGCTTTGATTGTTGAGCTATTTGGCAAAGAAAAAATTCCGGCCAAAATTAAACTGACCACACCGACCAAAATAAAAATTTTTATATCATTTTTCATAATTTATATTTTATTTATCATTTAAATCGACCTTCTGCTTCTTTTTCTAATTATAGAAAATTTTTATTGTCAAGACAATAAAGTTATCCACAGCCTTATAAATTTGGCAAGGCAGTAATAGTAATTGAGCCGCTATAACTGCCTATGGGCTGGGTTATTGGCGCATCGGCATGGTATTGAATAATATTATAAGTTGTGCCATTTTGACAAGCGGTGCTATTACAAGTCATTATTTGTTGAGAAGTGCTGGGCATTCCCGCAAACTTTGCTGTACCTTCATTATCATTTAATCCCCACCAAGTCGAATTGTAATTGGAAGTGGTACCAGAAGAATACAAACGGAAAGAAAAAGTTGCGCCCGGTGTTGTTGTCGCATTACCATTGCCGCTATTGGCTGTCGGATCCCAAGGTGGTGAATAGTCGGGAAAAGTAATTGAATTATAAGATAAAGTAGAAGTTGAACTATCGCGATTAATAGATAAATAATATCCTCCGCTATAGCCAGAAATTTGAACTGTTGCCGTCGAAAAATAAGTAACAGGAATTTGAGGAACGAGCGTGCCTAAATCAACATTACTTGGCGTTATTGTTAAAGTAAGACTCTGAGATAAAGGAGCAGTGGTGATTTCCGGATAATAATTGTAAATATTTAATGTTTCATAAGCACTATTTGAAATATTAGCTTTAACAATTCTAAAACAATAAGTTGTTTCAGGTGGCGCACCATTATCATAAAGCGAAAAGTCCCACATTGCATCTTCCCCTACCGCTACTGAAGAACTTGCATTTGTAAAATTGTTTGCTTCTACATAAGTTTGCTTGCGAATAGTATTACCACCATCAGTAGGATCGTTAGCATTTGGCGTTAGATAATCACCATTTGAAACATTACTATTATCATAAAAAGCGATTGTTGAACTAGAAGTAACGTCAGAAAATGTTTCATCATCGCCGCAAGTTGCCCCAGATTTTTGAGCGAATTGTAACTTGAAATCTCTGCCATTTTGAACTAAATCATTAGTCTCAATATAAACGAGCGCCCTTAAACGAAATGGTTGTCCAGTAGCGGTAGTGCTGGCTGGCGTATTTAAATCAGCCAATGGCGAACCCACATCAGTAGAATTTGCATTTTCGAAAAAGCGATAACCGGATTGAGTGTTTTTCACGCCGCCGGTTTCATAATAATCGTTGCGCAAAACTGATTCAATAGCACTCCACGAAGAGGTAACATAACCCCATTGCCAAAAGGAAAAGGTTACTGATTGTCCAGAACCTACGGAAGGATAATTTTTATCAAAAAAGGTGTCGGCAGCGTCTGTTCCGCTATCATTATCATCAACACGATACTCAGAACCTTGGTTCACCCACTCCGCCCAAGGAGAAGAATTAGTTAAAGCAGCGGCTGTCAAGAAATAACCATAACGTGCTGGGTCACTTTCTTTAAAAATAACACCCATCGCCCCAAAAACACCAATATCATAAGAAGTAAGCCAAGATTCCGGTAAAGTAGAAGTACTCATATTAACATGCGTTTCTGGAGTAACATCAGTAATATCACCAGCATAACGCCCACGATCATTCGTATTTCGATCAGTGCCTAACCATTGTTCCCTTCCCCAAACCATCGGGTAAATATGACTTGCACTATCATTATTTTTAAATTCATAAATATTTTTTATATAACGCTTATTAGCATAAAATTCTTGAGTACGAGTGGCAGAAATATAATTATTTAATTGTTGCGCCCAACCAGTTGAAGGAGTATCATCAGAAACAACCCGCCAAACAATTTTATTATTATCTTCACTCACAATCCAATTCGTACATTGATTGGGCTTCCATTTAATATCAGCGGCATAATAATTTGAACTATCGGCTCTGATAGTATTGTCAACATGAACCGCTACTCTTTCCATACAATCCAAATTAACATCATCATTATTGGTAAAATTCCTTCCGGTTAATTCAATTTGTTCTCCTTCCCCTTCATGACCACAACCAAAAATAACTGTATTAATATAATTATTACCAAACAACATTCCATTGCTAAATAACCTTTCACCCATATTATAAGTCTGAACTCGATCAACGCGCGTCATAAATAAATCAGTATCAGAATGAAAATATAAATTAACTGTATAGTAAGTGCTCGCTGCCACTGATGCTTTCTGAATATACAAAGTATGAGTATTAGAATTCCACCACCAACAATCAGTTGTTGAAGCCGGCGAGCCTTGTGGATAAGAACTACCGCCAACAGTTACTGAAATATTACTGATATTGCTTGTCACGGGATGAAAAGGGATGGCAAAAGCAACATTGGTTTGAGCGTTAGCCAAACCTCCAATAGAAAAATCATCAATATAATAATCCCAATAGCCGCCACCAGCATTCCAAGTTGGATTAAATTCAGTCCCATAACCCATTGCGGTGGTATCAACCGCATTCCAACGTCGCGCAATATATGTAGAAAAGGTGCCCGCTGAAGCTTGATAATCAATCGAACCAAAATTGGGATCATTATCCAATTGAACAGTAACAGTATAAGTGCCAGTATTAGGATCAGCGCAACCATTACAATACCAAGAACCGACATAAATAACTCCTTCAAAACGATTGGTATTATTATTCCAAGTCAGTGAAGTATAATAAGTTTCACTAATGGGTGTTTGAATTTTTGCTCTTGCATATGGATAAGTGGAAGTAGAAATATCGCCATGAACTTCCATATAAACTGGAATAGCGCCGTACCAACTATCAGAACTTTTTCCTAAAGAACCAGTTACCCAACCCGTCACGTTAGAAGTAGTAATTTCTGGAATAACCGAATATGTATCTAACAAACTACCATTGCTTTTTACAACTCGCAAACAATAAGTCGCCACTGTTGGAGAACTATTATTATCTTTTAAAGCAAAATCCCATTTGCCGTCCTGTCCCGAAGGAATAGCCGCGAC
>JBNASH010000030.1:0-2103 GCA_049720475.1 Minisyncoccia bacterium | reverse complement strand
ATTGGCGACCGATTTTTACCTGATAAGGCCGTGGATTTAATTGATGAAGCATCCTCAGCGGTGAGATTGCCTTTAATTTCTTTACCTGAGGAAATTAAATCTTTACAAGAGAGAATCGCTCAGTTAAACCAGGAATTAAAAGAAGCAGAAAAAAAAGCTGATAAGGTTAAGGCAAGAATTCTTCGGTCAAAAATTGATGATTTAAACAGTCAGTTAAAAGAAAAACAAGATGAATATAATCTGAAAAAAGCTCAAACAACTACTTCAGTAACCGTTGAGATTATCAAAGACATAATTTCCCGCTGGACAGGAATTCCGGTTTCCAAAATTACTTCCTCTGAGGTGGAAAGGTTGGCCAATTTGGAAAAAATAATGCATGAGCGGTTAATTAATCAGGAAAGAGCAGTAAAGGCAGTGGCAGAGGCAGTGAGACGGGGAAGAGCTGGTTTAAAATCAACCCAAAGACCAATTGGTAGTTTTGTTTTTTTAGGACCAACTGGTGTTGGAAAAACTGAATTAGCCAAAACTCTAGCTGATGTTTTATTTGGACAAGAGGAGGCGATGATTCGTTTTGATATGACAGAATATATGGAAAAACATGAGGTGGCCAAACTTTTAGGGGCGCCGCCAGGATATGTTGGTTATGAGGAAGGAGGAAAGTTAACTGAAGCGGTAAGAAGAAAGCCATATAGTGTCGTTTTATTTGATGAGGTGGAAAAGGCCCATCCGGATATTTTTAACATTTTGCTTCAAATTTTGGATGATGGTCGGTTAACCGATAATAAAGGCCATGTAATTTCCTTTAAAAATACGGTTGTTATTTGTACTTCCAATATTGGCACCGCCATTATTCAGGATGAAATTTTAAAAAGTGGAAAAACCGAGATTGAAGAGCCACCGGTAATTTCTACCTTTACTTTTTCTCCCCGGGGAAGACAAATTATGACCATTGGCAATAAATATTTTGAAAAAGAAAGTAAAGATGGCAACTGGAATGAGGGGATTTTAATTGATTATTTTGCCGGACAGAAAATTGAAAGCAATAAAAATAATCAAGAAGAAAAGATCGATTTTCCTATTCATGGTTTTGAGACCCACGCAATTTCACCTATGGGAACAGAAATGATTAGCAAAGGAGAAAGCCTTTATTATCGCTCTTCCACCACGGCGAAAATTTGGCAGAAAACTTCATTGATTGACTATTTTAAAGATCAATTTGTGATTAATGCTTTACCTGATGCTCCAGATGAGCAATTGCCTACGGCCAAGCTAAAAACTCACGCCTTTACCCCGGATGAGTGGGAAATAATTACATATAAAAATCGGTTATGGAAAAGAAAAATTAATGATAAAAACTGGCAGACTTTAACTTTAAGTGAATATTTTGCCGATTGTATTTTAGATAAGGGAACGTTACCAACCTCATATTGGGACATTCATACTTTTTCTCCTTCTGGTGAAGAGATAATTATTGTATCTGATAAACTGTATTTAAGAAAAATTAATGATAAAAACTGGCGATGTTTAAATTTAAAAGAATATTTTGGTCAAGATTTTCCCTTAGAAAAAGAAATTGAGGAAAAAAGAAAGATTGAAGAAGAAAATGATTTAAAAAAATACGAGGTGATTAAAGAGAAAGTGATGAATGAATTGCGTAAGTTTTTCCGGCCGGAATTAATTAACCGGTTTGATGAGGTGATTATTTTTGAGCCATTAAAATTTCATCATATGATGGAGATTGTTAAACTTCAGTTAAAAGGAGTGGCAAAATTACTTGAAGATCAAGAGATTGGATTTTCATATACTCTTCCGGCAGTAAAGGAAATTGTTAAAGCCGGTTTTGATCCGATATATGGAGCCAGACCACTGCGCCGAGCCATCCAAAAATTAGTTGAGAATCCGATTTCATCTTTAATTATTGAAGGTAAAGTGAAACCGGGTGATCAGATTGAGGTTGATTTTGATGGAGAAAATTTTATTTTTAACGTTGAAAAAACTGAAGTTGTCGAAGATAAAATAAGCAAAAATCCAAAAGGCAAATTTACCTGTGTAAAATGTGGATTCCAATTTGAAACAGAAATAGTTAAAAACGCCACCATTATA
>JBNASH010000029.1:0-1728 GCA_049720475.1 Minisyncoccia bacterium | reverse complement strand
GCTGACAATTCTTTTATTTATGACCCCAACTACACTAATTTGGAAGCACAAGACTGGCGGTTGACTCATCTTCGGCCAATAACCAGAAAAGAAGCTTATTTAGCCGATATCACCTATGGAATAAATTCTGAGTTTGGCTTTGATTACTTGCGTGATAATATGGCGATTTCACCTGAAGATTTAGTTCAGCGTGATTTTTATTACGCAATAATTGATGAGGCCGACTCAATTTTAATTGATGAGGCTAGGACTCCCCATATTATTTCTGCTCCATACGAGGAAGATGTATCCAAATATTATCAATATGCAAAAATAGTTAAAATTTTAGACCCGAAAGAAGATTATATTGTTGATGAAAAATTAAAAACGGCCAATTTAACAGAGAAAGGAATTCAAAAAATTGAGAAAATTTTAAATGTTAAAAATATTTACGAGAAAAACTTTGAGACTTTATATTATATTGAAGCGGCTTTAAAGGCTTTAACCTTGTTTAAAAAAGATCGAGATTACATTGTTAAAGATGGAGAAGTAATCATTGTTGATGAATTTACTGGTCGTTTGCTTTATGGTCGGCGGTTTTCTGAAGGTTTACATCAGGCAATTGAGGCAAAAGAAGGAGTGGCGATTAAACAGGAATCTAAAACCTTGGCAACAATTTCATTACAAAACTATTTTCGGATGTACAAAAAGCTCTCAGGCATGACAGGAACCGCGGCAACCGAAGCAGAAGAGTTTAACAAAATTTATCATTGTGATGTGGTGGTAATTCCTACGCACCGGCCGATGATTAGGGTTGATCACCCCGATGTGATTTACAAAACAGAGAAGGCGAAATTTAAGGCAGTGGTTGAGGAAATTGCCAAGAGTTATCAAATAGGCAGGCCAGTTTTAGTGGGAACAACTTCAATTGAAAAAAATGAATATCTTTCAAAACTGTTAAAAAATAAAGGTATTCCCCATGAGGTTTTAAATGCAAAAAATCATGAAAAAGAGGCGATGATTATTGCTAAAGCTGGAGAAAAAGGGTCAGTAACTGTTGCAACCAATATGGCCGGAAGAGGGGTGGATATTATTTTAGGGGGAATGCCGCCAGATCAGTATGATATAAAAAATCAAAATGCAAAAATCAAAAATCAAAAAGATATAGTTTTACAATGGCAAAAAAAACATGAGGAGGTAGTAAAATTAGGAGGATTGTATGTTATTGGCACCGAGAAACATGAATCAAGAAGAATTGATAACCAGTTAAGAGGTCGATCAGGTCGGCAAGGTGACCCGGGCGAATCGAAATTTTTTGTTTCTTTGGAAGATGATTTAATGAGAATTTTTGGCGGTGAGCAGATTTCAAATTTAATGACTTTTTTTCATTTACCTGAAGATACGCCTTTAAGTCACCCAATGGTTTCAAAAGCGATAGAGCAGGCTCAAATTAAAGTAGAAGGTTTTAACTTTGATATCCGTAAACATTTGGTAGAGTTTGATGATGTTTTAAATAAACAAAGGGAAATTATCTACGGATTAAGAAGAAAAATTGTTTTTGCCCATGAGAAAGAGGAATTTTTTTATGAAACAGTAATGAATATGTTTAAAGAGGAAATTAATAATTTAGTTAATAATTTGCCTGAAGAACAAGGAATTAGTTTGTCTGAGGCGCAAAATTTATTTTTAAAAGAGTTAAATTTTATTCTTCCAGTTGATGAAAATAAAACAAAAAAGTTTATTAAAAAA
>JBNASH010000028.1:0-3565 GCA_049720475.1 Minisyncoccia bacterium | reverse complement strand
TGAAATCCTCATAATAAAAATATCTAATTTATAATTGACCTAATTTCTAATCAATGTCTAATTTCCAATGTCTAATGTCTAAAATTTTTGGTCATTAGTCATTTAACAATATTTTATTCTCTAATTTCCTGAGTAATTTTTTAACGATGATTGATGGTATCGGCGATAATCTTCCCATCTTTTATAGAAATCAACCTTTTTGCTCTTTCGGCAATATATTTGTCGTGAGTAACTAAAATAATTGTTCTTCCTTGTTCGTTTAAATTTTCAAAAGTTTTCAAAACTTCTTCTCCGGTTTTTGAATCCAAATTTCCGGTTGGCTCATCGGCTAAAATTAAAAGGGGGTCGTTGACTAACGCTCTGGCAATGGCCACTCTCTGCATCATTCCGCCTGACAATTGATTTGACAAGTGATGCCAGAATTCTTCGGGAAAAGCCACATTTTTCAAAACCGTTTTGGCAATCTCTTCTCTTTTTTGTTTTGGAGTACCGCTATAAACTAATGGCAACATTACGTTTCTCAAAACAGTTGTCCTTGGCAAAAGATTAAAAGATTGAAAAACAAAGCCAATCTTCTTTTTTCGTATTTCGGCCAATTCATCCTCGGAAAGGCGAGAAACATCTCTTCCTTCAAAAAGATATTGACCGGAGGTTGGTGTATCCAAACAGCCCAAAATATGCATCAGAGTTGATTTGCCAGAACCAGAAGGTCCGATAATTGCCACAAATTCTCCTTCTTCAATAGAAAAAGAGACCCCTCTTAAAGCGGTAGTTTCAATTTCCCCTGATTTAAAAACTTTAGTGATATTTTTTGCTTCAATTAACATAAATTATCGCATTCTCATTTGACCACCCATTCCCGGTATCTGGAATTGCTGAGTTCTTTGAGTTTGAGTGGTCCTGGTTGTTGGGGCAATTATTGAACTAACCACAATATCGCCCTCTTTAAGGCCGGAAATAACTTCTGTTAAGGCGTCATTGGAAAGCCCAATTTCTATTTCTTGCCTTTTTGGTTGATTTGGCAAAGTCACTCCTGCTCGATTATTCAAATATGCCTGCTTTTTCCCTTCTGGCAGATCAACTAATTCCACATAATAAACTCCTCCCTGCGATTTCACCGCACTATTTGGCAAAACTAAAACATCTGTTTTGGCATCAACAATAATATCGGCGGTCACGCTCATTCCTGGCTTTATTCTTTCGTCATCCGTATCTAAGGTAATTTTTGCTCCATAACTGACAACGCCTTGACTAACTGTCCCTACACTATCAATTTCTGTCACTTTTCCGGTTAAAGTTAAATCAGGCAAAGCATCAAAAGTCAAAGTTGCTTTTTGTCCAACTTTTACTTTGGCCGCATCAATTTCATTCAAAGAAATTTCAGCAATTTTTTGCTTTGAAATGAAGTTGAAAAGAGTTGTAGCTGGAGAAACCGAATCTCCTTCCTTTATATTCACCTTTGCCACAATTCCATTAAAAGGAGCTCTGATAAAACAATTTTCATAATCTTCTTTGGCGTCAGATAAAGTATCTTCTTTTTGTTCTATTATTTTTTCTTGATTTTTAATACTATCTGCATAATTTGAAATGGATGTCTTGAGTTGATCAATTTCTTTAGATAGAGAAGATAAATTAGAAGTTTTTTGGTCTAAAGAAGTAGTAATGTTCGCAAGATTTGTCCATTGAGTATTAGTAATTGAAAGAGAAATTGAGGGAATAAGAAATTGCTGGGTTAATATTTCTTTGTAAAGGGAGATGATATCCCGACCAGCTCTTGTTAGGTCGGCTGCTTCTTTAACTAAATCGGAACTAATTCCAAGCCATTCTTCTAAAATTTCTGGCAACGAAGATCTTGAAAGCGAAAGAACTTTATCGTGATATGTTTGATATTTGTTTTTTAATTTGAGAAATTGATTTTCTTTCTCATCTTTTGGGAAAGATTGATTAGTATAAAAACCCACGACTGACTGATAATAATCAATATCTCCCTGGTCTCCGCCATAACTACTTTTAGTGAAAATCGGTTCTATAGTCTCAAAAATTGAAGAGAAATCATTAAAAACTTCTGAAATTGAACTAAAAATCTCTTCATAGGCGTCTTCTAAATCTTTTTGAGTATTATTTTTGTTTTTCTTTAAATTTTCCAGATCGGTTTTGGCATTATCTAAAGCCAGCTGAGCATTATCAATTGCCCTTTGGTAATCCTTGGAATTAATTTTTAAAAGGAGATCTCCTTCTTTCACTTCTTGACCATCATCAACTAAAATCTCTAAAACTTCTCCGGAAACCTTTGGTTTAATATCAATTTGATCTAAAGTTGAAACTTGGCCAGAACCAGAAACTGAAACTAAAATTGTTCCCTTTTCTGCTTTTGTCAAAATATACCGAGGACTTTCTTCTTTTTTGAAAAATTTTGCATAGCCAAAATAACCAACCAGAACCAAGATTAACAAAATCGGAATAATGATTTTTTTCTGAAAAATTTTTTTATTCATAGAATTTTGGTCCTTTAAAAATAATTTTTGGTGGAAAAACTCTAATTAATTTGGCTTCAATTTGACCCTGTTCGTTTGGCGAACCAATGATCACTATCATATCCCCCACTTTTAAATCCGAGATTTTAATGTCTTTTAAACCTGATTTAATGATTGTTTTTTCATCCACTAAAACAATTTTTTCAATATTTTCTCTTCCTTTGACGATTAAATTATTCCCTTCAATTTTAATAATTTCTCCGAAAGTGCCGTGGCTTTCAATAAATTCTCCTCCGGGGAACATTCGCCAGTCACCGAAAAATCCGGCCCTGGGTCCGACAAAGTTTTTATGATATTGTTCTGCCCAACGATAAGAAAATCTGGCTTTCATTCCACCAACAAACACACCAGCACCAAATATCAAAATAATTACCACAAAAGCGGCTAGCCCAACAATAATCCATTTAAGCACATCGCGATTTATTTTTTTATTGAGTTGTTTGTCATTATTCATAATAATGATTTTGTTATTAATAATTTATTTAATACGATCGACTTTTAGCTAAAGTTATGCATTAAATATCCAAATAATAATCTTTTTCGATAAAGAAACAAACGAATAGTAAAAAGCGTCATTCCAATGCTTATGGTAAAAGCTACAATACCTATAATTGGCAATGATTCAAGAATAGCCAAACCGAAATCCTGCCATAAAGTAAGAAAAATGTCAAAATCACTAAGCGCGGTCGAGACAAAATAAAGAATACCGGAATTCTCCACTTGATTTTGGAGCATTGCCCAAGAAAAAGGCGTCGCAATAAATGAGGCGACCAAAAGGAATAAAAAGCCAAATAGTAGTTTTCTTGTGTGTTGTAGTTCCTGTTCTCGTTTAATTGCAAGGATAATACGATCAAAAAGACCCGCAGGTGGTTCCTTTGGTTTAATATGGGTAAAAAGTTCTTCGTAATCCTTGTGCATACTCTCTCTATTACTAATACGAAAAAAGGATGCCTTTTGGTGCATCCTTTTGATGAAACTTAATTATTTTTATGTATTTGTATTAAGAATCAGAAAGTAACCCTTTGAGTTTT
>JBNASH010000027.1:0-1101 GCA_049720475.1 Minisyncoccia bacterium | reverse complement strand
GGCAGGAATCTATATGTCATCCCTGCGTAAGCAGGGATCCGGTTATTATTATCGAGATTCCCGCTTTCGCGGGAACGACATTGGTGACTTATTATCGAGATTCCTGCTTCCGCAGGAATGACAGAAAAGAACGGAATGACAGAAAAGAATGCAGGAATGACATAATGTCACTTTATAAATTTAAAAATGTAACCTCTTTGTCCGATCGTGTTGAAGAGGTTTGTTTTATCAGCAACTTTCTTTATTTTTTTGTTAAAATTAGATTATAAGCTCCCGTAGTTTAACGGATAGAATAGGGGTTTGCGGAACCTCTGATGGCCGTTCGATTCGGCCCGGGAGCACAAGAAAAATTAAAAATTAAAAATCAAAAATTAAAAATTAAAAATTGAATAAAAATTAGAAATTTATTTTTTTTGTTTAAAATTTTTAAGAGAGGGTCCTCCTTATCTAGGGAGACTTTTCATCCAAATTTTGTTTATAATTTTAGAATTTAAAGTTTAAAATTTGTTTAGGATTTAGAATTTTGAATTTATTTTATAGGGGACGTGGTGAAATGGTATCACAACGGTCTCCATCCCGCCGTTCGCGAACGGCGGGATCCAAAACCTAAAATATGTATTATGTTTATCTATTAAAAGATGAATTTAGTAAAATTTATATAGGTTATACTCATGATTTAAGAAAAAGATTAAAAGAACATTTAAACAAAAGAGTTTTTACAACTAAAAGAATGGGTAATATAAAACTTATTTATTACGAGGCATATTGGAGTGAGGATTTGGCTAAATTAAGAGAGAAAAAATTAAAACAATTTGGATCAACTTATCAAGGGTTAATAAAAAGATTAGGATTAAAGAAATAGTCAATAGGGGACGTGGTGAAATGGTATCACAACGGTCTCCAAAACCGTTTTTCCCCGTTCGAGTCGGGGCGTCCCTGCTGAATTTCTTCTTCATGAGGACCCATCCTTTGGCAAACCCGGGAAAAATTAAAAATGACACTCCGCGTCATCCCTGCATAAGCATGGATCTTTTCAAGGTCCGTCCTTTATTAAAGGACGGACCTTATTAAATTTTGGATGAAGGGGGGTACAAGCTGTCG
>JBNASH010000026.1:0-25939 GCA_049720475.1 Minisyncoccia bacterium | reverse complement strand
GAATAAATTCGGTGCGGGATAAACTCCGCGAGGGCGAGGCAATACCTTTTCAAACTCCCGAAATTGAAAAATGGCGGAAGGGGTGGGATTCGAACCCACGAGCCCGCTTATCGCAGGCACGGTTCTCCAGACCGTTCCGTTAGACCGCTCCGGCACCCTTCCTCAAAACGAATTAATTTTAACAAAATACTATTTTATTTTCAAATTTAACTAGAGACTCATTTCTCTTAAAATTTTTATTCTTTCTTCAATGGGCGGATGCGTTGAAAATAATTTTACCAGCCAAGGAGTTTTTTGCTGCTGCTTAATAAATGGATTGGCAATATAAAGATGAGCCGTACCATTGGATGCAAAACGCATTTGATTAGGATCATTAGCAATTTTTTCTAAAGCTGAAGCTAATCCTTCTGGATAACGAGTTAAAAGTGCGGCAGAACTATCGGCTAAAAATTCCCTTTTTCTAGAAATCGCAAATTGAATTAAACGAGCGATTAACGGCGATAAAATAATAAAAATCAAACCAATTAAAGTTAAAAGACTAACTAATTGCCCTCCCTCCCGATCATCTCTTCTTCGACCGCCCCAGAAACTAGCGCGCAAAAAAATATCAGCCAAAATACTTACCAACCCAACCAAAACAACAACAACTGTTTGAAGCAAAATATCGCGATTACCAATATGAGATAATTCATGAGCAATCACTCCTTCCAATTCTGAACGATCAAGTTTCATCAATAAACCTTCTGTTACTGCAATTACAGCATTTTTGGAATTTCTACCCGTCGCAAACGCATTAGGAGCCTTCTCTGGTAAAATATAAATTTTGGGCATTGGCAAACCAGCAGTAATACATAAATTCTCAACAATCCGATAAAGTTCGGGGTTGTCTTTAAACTCAAGTGGTTTCGCATGGGCCATCATTAAAACAATTTTGTCAGAAAACCAATAGCTAATTAAATTCATTGCCAAAGCAAAAGCCAGAGCATAATAAAAAATTATTGGTGAATTATAATAATAACTTATAAACCAACCGATAGCCACGATAACCACAAAAAACAAACTCATTAATAACCAAGTTTTACGAATATTTTTCTCTCTAAATGAATAAAGAGTTTCTGGCATATTGAATTTAATCCACTAAAGTTAAAATTGAACTTTAACTGGTTCTTTAGCTGCTTCCTCAGACAAATCAAAAAATTCTTCTTTCTTAAAACCAAAAAGCTTAGCAATAATATTTGAAGGAAAAACTTCAATTTTATTGTTTAACGCCAACACATTGCTATTGTAAAATCGGCGGGCGGCCTGAATTTTATTTTCAGTATCAGCTAATTCTCTTTGCAAATCCAAAAAATTAGCATTGGCCTTCAAATCGGGATAGTTTTCGGCAACAGCAAACAAAGTTTTTAAAGTATTTGATAAAGCATCTTCGGCTTTGGCTTTTTCCTTTAATCCCTGCGCTGACATGGCTTGAGCACGAGCCGTTGTTACATTCTCAAAAACCTGTTTTTCATGTGTCGCATACCCTTTAATTGTCTCAATTAAGTTCGGAATTAAATCATAGCGGCGTTTTAATTGAACTTCTATATCTGAAGCCGCCTCTTTTACTCTATTTCTCAAACGAATTAAAGAGTTATAGATAAAAATCGGGTAAATAATGAAAATTAGTATTACAAATATAATGATCCAAAAAGTCATATTAAAATTTTTTAATCGACTAATTATAAACTTATTATAATCAATTTTTAATATTTGCCAAATTTCTTAATTTCATCGATGAATCATAACCAATAAAAAAGATAGTCAATTTAATTTTACCTTTTATCTTGGCTATTAATTTTATTTAAATTTTATTGGTAGAATACTACCTATTTCTTTAAAACTATATCTCTATCTCTAAATAATCGAATGGTTCGCCAAAATCGTGCCAATTATCTATGGTTCTTAATTTTTGGGCGCCTCTTTTTTGAAGAAAATCGGAAAGATGATTTTGAACTCTGACATGAGCAGCAATTTTCTTAAATCCCCTTTCTTTTGCTTTTTCCTTAATGGTATTTAATGTTCTTAAAAATACTCTCGCATCCCTAGCTTCTGGTTTGGTAGCAATTGATTCAACATAAAGAACATCTTTTTCTGGTTTTAATTCAGGATCATATTCTTTTAATTCTTGGTAAGCATCTTCTAATGGCTTGGAAGAAAGATAGGAAATGATTTCATTTTTTTCATTTTTAGTAATAATTTGAATTCCTTTCTTGTTTGCTAATGTTTCTTTTAAATCTTCTAAACCAGACTGCATTTCGGAAGGAAAACTAGCCTCTTCTACGGCCAATATTTTTTTAAGAGTGTCTTCATCTATTTCTTCTATGGTAGTAGTTAAATATCTATGATGTTCTGCTTTTTCTTTTGTTTCTTCTTCCTTCTTGAAACCTTCAGCCACTAAATACAATTCTGTATTTATTTTTCTTTCAGAATTAATTCGAGCGCTGCCAAAAGCATCTAAGTATTCTGTTTCTCTTGGTGAGCCGCCAATTTTTTTCAAGGTAAAATTTTTTAGAGTCAAACCTTCGGCCTTAATATCATTGTAGGATGTGCCTAAAAGAATTCTTTTAGTGTGAGGACAAACTTCTAGTGCAAGATCTTTTACGTATTGGAATAAATTTTTCTTAATATCATCTGATAAACCAATATAATCATTATTAATTTCGACGTTGTCTAAAACAAGATTGATTTTATGATCGCTATCTTCCGTAAAATAGATAAATGTCTGGGCGATAGTTTTATCTATAGTTTCATCCTTGATTTCAACTATTTGCATGCCGGCATCAACTAAATAATCTAAAATTGCTGCACGATTAAAATTTTCTACAGCAATACAACAACTAGTATAATTCCCCTGAAAGATATCATAACCAGGATTTCTATCCCAAATTTTAATTGTGAAAGTGTAACCTCTCTTTTCACGTTCTTTGCTCAATTCCGGTAATCTAGCTTTAAGATCTTGCAGATGGGATAAACTGGTACCAATCTGTTCTTTAATTTTTGTGTCTGCTTCTTCTTGAAAAATTTCCTCAATCTCTTTGTTAAAATCAGTTAATATTGGTTCAATATCTTTTAACTCTATTTTTCCTTTCTGGGGATGGTAAAATTCACCTTGCTTGAATTGAACACCATATTTTTTAAAAACCTTGTTAAATAACCGCTTAGCTTTTTCTTCAGGTAAGATGCCTTTTTTCTTTTCATGATAGCTACCTAACAAATTAACAATTGTTTCTTGTAGTTCTTTAAAAAACATTTCCCTTCCTTTGGTCTGAGCTTCTATTGCAGCACCAACTTTAAAGTTTTTAATATCGGAATAATTAAACCATTTTTCAAAATCAATGCCTTTTTCCTGAAATTCTTTTTTAACTTTGTTAGTATATCTCTCTAATTCTTCTAGAAATTCTCTTTCGTCAGCTTCATATCCTCCTTGATATTTACCTAACAGAACATCTTTGAAGTTTTCTTCTTGAAAAGTGGCTTTGATAATTAATTTCAAAAGGTCTCTATTTTCTTCTTCAAAATATTTTTCTGCTTCAAAAAGTTTGGCTAAATATTCTAAATTCCATTTTTTAATGTTGTCTTTGGTAATTTCAGTTTTAATACCACAGCGATTAGCAAAGTTTAACAATAAAGTTTTGCCTAAAGAATCAAAGACTTCTTTAATATCTATTTTTTCATTTTGAATAATTAAATCTGTTTCTTTGCTTAATTTGTCTTTAAGATCCAATCTTTTAAAAGCATCGCAAAGATAAATTAAACGATAGAATAATTCTCCATCTATCTCTTTTATCTTTTTAGTTATCTTTTTTAAATTATCTTTTATTTCCTCATCAGATAAAATTACAGAAGAGGTTGCTAAAAGTTTTTCTAATCGAGAAAAGCCATATGATTTCAGATTTTGACGAATTAACTGAGTCGACAATGATAAATCAAAAGATTGTAATATGGCTAATCCATATTGATTTCTTAACCAGAATTTATCAACATCTTCAGTCCTTTTTTCTTCAGATAATTGATTGTTAAGTTCTCGAGAATATTCTTTGATTAGCCGATATTCTGGTAAATATTTAAGAATAAATTCTCCTAGATCTTTTTTATCTTTCAATAAATCGAAAATAATCTGAGATGAATACAATATTTCTGCTTCAGAAAGGTTATACTTGTTTTTTAAAATTCCTAATATTTTCTCCTCTTGTGTAAAATTAAAAACTTTGGCTAATTCTCTTAAAGAGTCAGCAGCGGCTTTTCTGACATAATTATCAGAATCATTAATTAATTTTTCAAAGAAAATAGTAGTGGTTAAACCTTGAATTAATTCCTGCTTTTCTTTTTCAGCCAATTCTCGAAGTTTTTCCAGTTTTTCAATATCTTCTTTTTTAATTTCTTTTTTTAGTTTTTCTTTAACTCCTTGTCTAATTGTTTCTATTAATAACTGATCCTGTGCTTCTTCTGATTTTCTTAATTTCAATATTTCTTGAGGTGGTACGTCGAGTTTTTTGTCTGATCTGCGTGATGGATATCGCAATTGCATTCCTAGTGGTAAAGTCTTACGAATTTTTGCTCGTTCTTCTGCTCGTTTTTCTGCTTTAGAAGATAATTGTTTATTTATTGAATTGTCTATTGACATAAATATAATAGAGGATTTTTATGGACTTTTTTATTATACCTATTTCTTAAAAAATTTCAAGATGCTTATTTTTCAAAAAATATGTTTTTTGTTTACTTTTCAATTTTTTTGTTAAAAATTTTGTCTCCATTTTTCTATTTTGTTATGATTGCCAGAAAGCAATTCTTCTGGAACTTTTAAAATTTTATTTTTTCCTTTAATTTTAGCTTTAAAAATTGATGGTCTGGTATAAACAGGATAACTACCTTTGATTTCTTCTAGTGACTCTCTTTTACCTAAAACACCGGGGGTTTGACGGCTTACAGCATCAATAATAGCCATAGCCGGTATTTCGCCGCCGCTTAAAATATATTCGCCTATTGAAATTTCTTCATCAGCTAAATATTTCGCTACCCTCTCATCTACTCCCTCATAATGACCACAAATTAAAATTAAATTATCATACTTGGCTAATTTTTTAGCTTTTTCTTGATCAAATTTTTTACCACGCAAGGAAAATAAAATCACATGTGTTTTCTCTTTTTTGTTTTTTATTTCTTTTTGAATAAATTGGAGGGCTTTATAAATCGGTTCAATTTTTAAAACCATTCCCGGTCCCCCACCATATGGCCTATCATCAACTGATCTATGTTTATCAGTTGTAAAATCGCGGGGGTTTATTATTTTTATTTGAATTAATTTTTTTTCTTGCGCCCTTTTTAAAATAGAAGTGTTTAAATAACTAAAAGCCTCGGGGAAAATAGAAATAATATAAAATTTTTTTGGTTTTTGTTTTTTAGGCATATTTTTTAAAGAAAACAAGCCCCTAATGAGGGGCTTGTTTTCTAAAAATTTAAAGAGCTATTTACTTAATTAAAAATTTCCCAAATTCTCTACTTCTTTCTCTACAGAATTTATATTCTGCTTTGAAGAACCTACTGGTTCTTCAATTTTTAAGTTCACTCGAGCATTATTTCTGAGGCCAACCAAACGAGTCAAAGATCGAATGGCACGAACCACAGATCCTTGACGCCCAATAATTCGGCCCATATCCTTGGGATTAACTTTTAAGGTTAAAAGGACCCCCATCTCATCGATTGTACGAGTCACTTTTACCTCATCAGGATAATCCACAAGTGCCTTTACAACATACTCGAGAAATTCCTGATCTTTTGGTTGGTTAGTCATGATATCTGTATTTCTTTCTCAAGGATCGACCTTTGCGGGATAATCCCCATTATAAAAATTTAAATAAAATCGTCAAGTTATGTTTTTCTTGATATTATAAAATTTATTCTTTAAAATGAATAAAAATAACGTGGTTTTTAATTCTATGCTTTTAATTGCTGGTTTGGGAAACAAAGAAAAAAGATTTCAATTAACTCGGCATAATGTCGGTTCGGACATTATTAAAAAGTTTATCAAAAAAAATTTTGACGATTCTTTGAAATTAGATAAAAAACTTAATTGCTGGTTTTATCAAAACAATCACACAATCTATATTATCCCCTATTGTTTTATGAATGAATCAGGGGAAATTATAAAAAAAATTGTTACAAAATTTAATGTGTCCCTCAATGATATATTAATTGTTCATGATGATACAGATTTAATCATTGGAAAATTTAAACTCCAAAAAAATCGAGGTTCCGCAGGCCACAAAGGCATCGAATCAATCATTAAAGCATTTTCATCTAAAAATTTTTGGCGATTAAGAATTGGCGTGAGACCAAATAATTTAAAAAGTAAAGCACTTAATTTAGTTTTGGAAAAATTTTCCAAAGAGGAACAAAAAATTTTGTCTGATAATTGGGAAAAAATTGAAAATATCATTAAAAATTGGGTTAAAAATCATTAACGTGGATATCTTGTTAATTTTTTGTTTATTCTTATTTTTAATTTATTTTGTACAATAAAGTTATGATTGCAAAACAAAAAGACGATGTAAATGAGAAGTTGCCAAAAGAATTACCACCCCAAAACATTGAAGCAGAAAAATCAGTTTTGGGTTGTTTAATGATTGACAAAGAAGCAATTACTAAAATTGCTGATTTTTTGGAGCCAGATGATTTCTATAAAACTGCCCATCAAAAAATATATAGCGCTATTCTTGATTTATATAGCAAACACGAACCAATCGATATCGTTAGTGTCACCAATAGACTTCAAGCTAAAAAACAATTATCAGAAGTTGGAGGTGCCAGCTATCTCGCCTCTTTAATTAATATGGTGCCAACAAGCAGTCATGTTGTTGCTTATGCTAAAATTGTCCAACAAAAAAGGATTTTAAGAAATTTAATTTCTACTGCCTATGAAATTGGGGAGTTGGCATGGAATGAATCGAAAGATGTTGAACAATTGCTTGATGAAGCCGAACAAAAACTTTTCCAAATCACCCAAAAATCGCTCCGCCAAGAGTTTTTACCTTTAAAGCCAATGCTTTCGAAGGCGTTTGAAAGAATTGAAATGCTTCATCAAGGAGAAAAACAATTTTCTGGAATTCCCACTGGCTTTATTGAATTAGATAAAAAACTTTTTGGATTACAACCCTCGGACTTAATTATTCTGGCTGCTCGTCCTTCTTTGGGTAAAACTTCATTCGCTTTAGACATTGCTCGTCATGCTGCCGTTAAAGAGAAAAAGTCGGTTGGCATTTTTAGTTTAGAAATGTCTAAAGAACAAGTGGTGGATCGTTTAATTAGCGCCGAATCGGGCATTGAATTGTGGCGTATTCGCACAGGTAAATTACAACCCGAAGATTTTGAAATTTTGCAACAAGGTTTGGATCGTTTATCGCAGGCTCCTATTTATATCGATGATAATTCTTCACCTAATATTATGCAGATTCGAACAATGGCTCGACGTCTCCAAGCCGAGAAAGGGCTTGATTTAATAATTATTGATTATCTTCAACTAATTGTTCCTAGGGAAAATTATAATGGCAGCATGGTTCAACAAATCACAGAAATTTCGCGCGGTTTGAAAGCATTGGCTCGTGAACTCAACGTTCCCATTTTAGCCGTTTCACAACTTTCTCGCGCCGTTGAACAAAGAGATCATAAAATTCCTAAATTATCCGACCTTCGAGAATCTGGCTCTATTGAACAAGATGCCGATGTTGTCCTCTTTATTTATCGCAAAGATCGCGATAAATTAGAAGCCGAATTAACAGAAGAAGAAAAAAATACAGCTGAAATTATTATTGCCAAACATCGCAATGGTCCTTTGGGAACAGTCAAAGTCAAATTTATTCCGGAATTAACAACTTTTCGCAATATTGATGAAACTTTTAGCGAAGAAGGATTGGTCGATGTTGAAGGTGATTGGTCGTTTGTTGAATAATATGCTTCCACCAACTATCCAAAAATTTGTTGAGCTTGTTTCAAAATTTCCATCTATTGGAAAACGCCAATCTCTTCGCTTGGCATTTTATTTAATGCGAAACAAAGAAATCAGGCAAAAATTATTATTTATTTTGAGTGAATTAGAAAAAAATACTAAAATTTGTGAACTCTGTTCTTTACCTTTTGAAGGTCCTGGCTCTTTGTGTCCTATTTGCAGTGATAAAAACCGAAAAAAAGATTTAATTTGCATCGTTGAAAAAGAAACCGACGTCTTCTCAATTGAAAACACCCATCAATTTCAAGGTGTTTATCATATTCTTGGACAATTAATCGACCCAAATAATTTGGAAAGTTATCAAAAATTAAACATCGAAAAACTCCAAAAACGCATCCAAGAATTACCAAATAAAACCGCGCAGGAAATTATTTTGGCACTTAATCCAACAACAGAAGGAGATTTAACAGCAATGTATTTAGAAAGAAAGCTAAATAAGATGACTCAAAGAATCACTCGGATTGGCCGAGGAATTCCCACTGGCGGAGAAATTGAATTTGCTGACGAAGAAACAATTAAAAACGCCTTATTTAATCGTCAATAAATATTCAAAACTAAAAACCTCCTTCAACAAAGGAGGTTTTTAGTTAATTTTTTTAATCTTTACTTCTGTGTACCACTGACGATGGCCTTTCTTTTTGCGATAACGAGTTTTGGAGTGGTAGCGGAAAACAATAATTTTCCTCGATCGAGCTGTTTTAATAATTTCTGCTTCAACAGAATGTTTTTCTAAATAAGGCTTACCTATCTCTACCCCTTCGCCTTTTTCGTCTGCCACTAAAAGAACCTTATCAAAAACAATAACATCACCCGCCTTGCCTAATAGCTTTTCGGTTTTTATTTTTTCTCCTTCTTTGACTAAATATTGTTTTCCTCCGGTTTCAATAACTGCTAACATATGTTTATATCTTAGAAATTATTTTTGATTTGTCAATTAAGCTTTTGGCACTTGATTACTTTCTGGGTTTGTATTGTTATTATTACTCTCTTCCTTTTGAGAAATAATCTTTTCGATTTTCTGAGTGATTTTTTCAAATTGATTAATAATATCCAAAATTTCCTCGGCTGCTTCTTCTAAAAGAAATTCACCTGTTTCTTTGCTGGCTTTTGATGGTTCGCCATATACACCACTAATAGACTCGTATTCCCACGGTAAAAACAATTTAAGAGTTCCTTCATCCAATGGTTTATAATCTTTAGTTTTCAAAAGTCCCGTCTCATCAATAATTTTATCTTTTCGCACTAACTTTTCATTCATTGCCATAATTAATGATGTCTCTATTTCATCGGCGTGTCTTACCCAATATTTAAAATTAACCTTTTTTAAGGCCTGAATTCCTCTTTTACCCGATAAATAAAGGGGTATGGTAGCGGCATAAGGATATTCAACATTTAAGCTAGCAATTACGTCTTCTAAATAACTTTGGTTTCCGCCGTGGCCATTTAAAAAGAACATTTTTCGAAAACCATTATTTAAAACACTTTTGGCAATACCCATTAAAAGTTCTTCAAAAACGCGATTATCAACATCCAAAGAACCGCCATAACTGCCGGAAACGCCATAAAACAATGTCGGCAACAACACTATTTTATCTGGTGCTTTGCTTTCAATTTTTTTAGCAATTGTTTCCGCAATATAACTATCCGTACCTAATGGCAAATGAGGACCATGTTGCTCAATAGCGCCAATGGGAAACAAAACTACTAAATGTTCTTTATTTAAATTTTTTAATTCTTCAACAGTTAAATCAGAATAAATCATATTAATTAAATTTTCTCATAAAAAAATAAAAAATTCAATACAAAACTATAAAAAATTTTTTTCAAATTTATTTTTCTCTAACAAACGGCTTATTGAAGAAATATAACCAAAAATAATTTAAAAAATACCGAATGATAGTTTTTAAATACCCTTCCTTCTTAAACCTTCTACCTGAAGTTGAAACTTTTAATTTTGGTGAAAAAATAACTTTTCCATATTTAGCTAATTTAAAAGCCATTAAAGCATCTTCCCCCCAAAATTTTACGCTTGTATTATAACCGCCCATTTCTTCTAAAATATTTTTTCTAATAGCAGTATTGCCTCCTATAATTAAAGCTGCTGGTTTTCTAAAAAATAATTGCAATAATTTTGGCACAAGTGGATAAAAAATAATTTGAAAAAATAGAGAAATTTTTCGGAAAATAAAATTTATATCCGCGTATTCATAAGGACCGGAAACGGCTATAATTTTGCTGTTGCTATCAAAATATTTTTCTATAATCTTTAAACTATCTTTTTTCAAACGACAATCAGCATCAAGAGCCAAAATTATCTCACCTTGAGCACTTAAAAAACCTCTTTGGCGAGCAAAAGTCAAACCTTGTTTTTCTTCCTTCACAATTTTAGGGAAGTCGTAAGAAGTTGCTATTTCCACGGTTTTATCCGTACAATTATTATCAACAATAATTACCTCAAAATCATTTTGAGGGTAATCTAATTCTTTTATAGATTCCAACAAAGAAGAAATGTTTTTTTCTTCGTTATAACAGGGAACAACAATAGAAAATTTCATACTTTTGAGCGGGTGACCGGATTTGAACCGGCGATCTTCTCCTTGGAAGGGAGACGTGTTACCGCTACACCACACCCGCAACCTCCTTCTATTTTAATAAATCTTTATTTTTTGACAATATTTAATTTTTTTAGAAAACTCTGGCGATGAATTTTACTAATGCCGTTTTTCTTAATTAATTCAAAGTGCTTTTTTGTGCCGTAACCTTTATGATCTTTAAAACAATAGCAAT
This sequence comes from Minisyncoccia bacterium, assembly GCA_049720475.1. GTDB lineage: Bacteria > Patescibacteriota > Minisyncoccia > UBA6257 > JAAZHW01 > SKW32. The sequence continues at coordinate 15,111 of JBNASH010000026.1, read as the reverse complement.
ATTTTTTATCTAATTCTATCATATATAAATCCCTTTTTACTTTTGCATAAATTGAAGCAGCGGCAATAAAAGGATTTTTTTCATCACCCTTAATAATAGTCTTTTGTTGATATTCTTTTGGCGCTTTAAGTCCACCATCCAATAAAACGATAGATGGTTTAATTTTAATCTTTTTCAACAATTTTTCGATGCCAATTTTTAACGCGAAACTCATTCCTTTTTGGTCAATTATTTTATTAGAAATAAAAATATCATAAAATTTAAATTTTGTTTTTTGAAATTTATTAAACCATAAAATACGCTGATTAAAAGTTAGCTTTTTAGAGTCTTTAATTCCGCGTAAAGTTTTTCTATTTTTTAAATTATCTTCTGCCAAAACAGCGCCTAAAACCAAAGGACCAGCAATGGCTCCTCTTCCCACTTCATCAATGGCAACAATTTTTTTATTTTTGACCATAATTAAAATAAAGAGGATTCTTTTTCGTCCAATGCTTTATTAACTAAATAATCTGCCTCTTTATTTTGTTCCCGAGGAATATGTTTAAAAATCAACTTCGGAAAATCAAACTTTAAATTCCAGATCTCCATAAAAAGCGGCTGAAGATTTTTTTCTTCAATTTTATATTCACCATTCAATTGTTTAGCGACCAATTCAGAATCTAAACGAATTTCTACTTCTGCATTTTTTAGTTTTTCCCTACCAACCAATTGCCTAATTTTTTTTAAAGCGAAAATTACTGCTTTATATTCGGCCTCATTATTAGTTGCTATATCAATTAGTTCGCAATATTCTTTTTTATCATCACCTATTCCTAAAATTACAACGCCGATCGCTGCTTCACCAGGATTTCCCCTGCTTCCACCATCGGTATAAGCAATAATTTTTGAAGCAATATTTTTTTTCATATTATTTTTCTTTTAAATCAATTAGTTCTAATTCTAAAAATTTTTGACCTTGCCATTCATTAATAAATAGCCGAAAAACAATATCTACTTTTTTGTTCGGTGTCAAAAATTTTAATTTTTCGGCATTGTTAAAGCTAATCACATTAAAGGTTTTATTATCCTTTTGAATGCTAAATTTCACATGATTACCATTGCTACCCACTAATCGTGAATCAACTACAACTACATCCTCCATTAAAAAAACCGGCTCTGGATTACTTCGGCCATAAGGTTCAAAACGATAGAAGAAATCCAAAAATTTCTCATTAATATCTTTCCCATCAATTATCGTATCAATTATTAAGTGCGGTTGAATATCATCATCGGAAATTAACTTTCCTTCTTCTTGCAAAACTTTTTTAAGTTTTTCAATATTTTCATTTTTAATGGTAAAACCAGCAGCAATTTGATGACCACCACATTCAATAAATAAATCACGATGACGCGACATTAATTCAACTAAATTATAACCATTGATGGAGCGGGCGGAACCAATGCTTATTTCTGGTCCTTTTGAATAAATAAAAACCGGACGACAAAATTCATCTTTAATTCTCCCAGCCACTATTCCCACAATACCCTTTGACCATTTTTCACTGCCCAATAATAAAATTTTATCGTGCTCTTTTTCTTTCTTTAACTCTTCCAACGCCTCTTCGTAAGCCTGCTGAACTTGATTTTGCCGTTCTGCATTTAAATCATTTACTTTTTGAGCAAAAACTTGAGCCTCATTTTCATTTTCAGTCATTAACAACTCGAAACTATAATCTGTTTCCTCTAAACTAATTCTATCAACAATGTGTTTGACTCGCCCAACAGCATTCAACCGTGGAGCGATAATAAAACCCACATGAAAGGGATCAATTTTTGTTTTTAAATTTAATCCACAAATTTCTAATAATTTTCTTAAACCAATATTTTGTGTTTTTACTAATTGTTTTAAACCCTCGGCAACAAAAATACGATTTTCATCAACCATCGGCGCAACATCAGCAATAGTAGCAATAGCCACTAAATCCAAAAATTGTTTGGATAAAACAGGAAGGAGCGGATGCTTCATCAACTCCAAAATTAACATTGAAAGTTTAAAACTTAACGCCGTAGCCACTAAATCCTTAAATGGATAATCGTCTTTTGGTTGTTGTGGATCAATAATTAAAGCATCTGGTAGCTGTGGTTGAGGTAGATGATGGTCACAAACAATTACTTCCATCCCTAATTTTTTAGCCAAATCAATTTCTTCAACATCAGTTATACCACAATCAATCGTAATAATTAACTTAGTACCTCGTTCAGCAATTTTTTTAACATTTTCGATTGTTAATCCATATCCTCCTTTATAACGATTGGGGATATAAACATCAAAGTTATGAAAATCTAATAATTTAAATGTTTTGGCCAAAATTACAGTTGAACACACTCCGTCTGTGTCATAATCTCCATAAATGGCTATTTTTTGGTTATTTTTAATGTAGCTGATAATTTTTTCTGCCCCTTCTTTCATATTAAGCATTAGTGAGGGGTGGTAGAGAGAGTAAATAGAAGGATTTAAAAATTTGAATATTTGTTCTCGCTTTTTTAAATTTCTATTCCATAATAATTGCAAAATCGGCCGGGGAAACTCCGGCAATAAATTAGCAAAATTCTCTGGCATTTGTTCCTTTATTTTCCAGATTTTATTAATCATGGATTTGTTTTAGAACTTTTAAGGCGGGCAGATCATCGGAAGTTAAAAAATCTAACATTGCTCCACCGCCGGTTGAAACAAAATCGTATTTATCCAATAATTTTAAATCTTCTACCACTGTTAGTGTTTCTCCTCCTCCCACAACAGTAAAATTTTTATTTTGAGCAATGGCTTTTGCTATTTTCTTCGTTCCTTCACGAAATTCCTTATTTTCCCAATAACCCATCGGGCCATTCCATAAAACTGTTTTGGCATTTTTTATAATATTGGCAAATGTTTTAGCAGCTATTGGTCCAATATCAACTATAATATCTTTATTTTCAATTTCACCTATCTCTTTTACTTTACTTTCTTTTGCCCCAAAATCCGAAGCAACAACTAAATCACCCGGCAAAATTAATTCTGCTTTTTGCGAACCTAAACTTTTTGCTTCTTCAATCATTTTTTCCTCAACCAATGATTTACCAACATTAAAACCCCACGCTTTCCAAATTGTGTTAGCCAACCCACCTCCCAAAAGAATATAATCAGCCTTATCTAAAAATGCCTTTATTAATGGCAGCTTGGTAGAAATTTTTGCTCCACCCAAAACAATAACAAAAAGATGATCAGCATTATTCTTAACTTTAGAAAGATTTTCAATTTCTTTTTGCATTAAAAAACCGATATAGGAAGGTAAAAACTTAGTAATCGCCGCAACCGAAGCATTTAATCGATGAGAAACACCAAAAGCATCATTAACATAAACATCTGCCAATTCAGCCAATTTTTTAGCAAATGATTCATCATTATTTTCTTCTTCTTTATAAAATCTTAAGTTTTCCAACAAAAAAATTGTTTCTTTGGAATTATCAATTGTATCTTTTACTCTTTGACCAATACAATCATCAACAAAAATTATTTTATGTTTCAAAATTTTCTCTAAATGTTTTGCAATGGGTTCTAAGCTTAATTTTTTATCTTTACCTTCGGGTCGCCCTAAATGACTAATAATAATTATCTTTTTAGATTTTTTTAATAAAAATTTGATTGTTTCTAAACTCTGACGAATGCGAAAATCACTTAAAATCTTGCCTTCTTTATCAAGATCTACATTATAATCAACTCGCAATAAAATTTTTTTATTGCTAACTACCTCTGAATTAATAATATTCATATTATTTTAATTCGTAAGTTAAAGAAATAGAGACGCTAATTTCATTAGTACCGGCCTCAATAGCTGCATTTGAACCAGCAACCAAATCTTCTTTAGCCATGGTTCTCACAGGAAAATAATTATTGCTATTTTCGTTTATGCTTATAATTCTGCCGATTTTTACGCCCGTTGCCTTGGCGATCGACAAAGCTTTATTTTGAGCTTTCTCAATTGCTTCTTTTCTGGCTTGAGCCTGATACTCATCAATATTTTCAACGGTAAAACTAATATTGGAAATTTGGTTAGCACCATAATTAGTTAAATTACCTACAATATCCCCCGCTCTGGATAGATCACGGATTTTAATTTGAACGGTCTGCGTGAAAATATAATCGACTAATTTGGGAGGACAATAAATTGGATATTCGCTAGTGCGACACCAGGAATAATCATATTGCGGTTGTAGATTATATTGAATAGTTTTAATATCCTTATCTTCAATTCCCGACTCTTTTAAAAAATTAATCATCCTTTGCATTTTTCGATCGTTTTCTAATTGGACAGTTTTAAAATCTTTATTTTGAGTAATCACTGACGCTTCTATAATGGCTAAATCAGGCTTGGCATAAACTTTTCCCTCCGCTGAAACAACTAACGAATTTGGGCTGGTTAAATTTTGGGAACGCAAATAAATGCTCCATCCAAAAATTAAACCAACCAAAGCGGCCACAATAAGAAAAGCGGCTAAACTATATTGCCATAAATTATTTGGATTGATTTTGCACATAATTTTATTTTGAATTTGCTATTTCTAAAATTTTAGCAAATTCTTCTTTTTTTAAAGATGCGCCTCCGACCAAAGCGCCATCAATATTTTTTTGATTGAGAAACGATTCTATGTTTTGACCATCAACAGAACCTCCATATAAAACAATGCTATCAGTTATTCCAAACTCATTTTTAAGAAATTCTTTTATAAATCGATGAACATCATCCGCCTTTTGGGGATCACAAAAATCACCGGTGCCAATTGCCCATCGCGGTTCATAAGCAATTATTATTCTATTAGAGACATTGATTGAAAAAACTTGTTTTAATTGCTCTTTTATAATCTCTTCCTTTTGATTTAGTTCTTCTTTTTTTTCACCAACGCATAAAATAGGAATTAATTTATTTTCTAAAACAGCTTTTACTTTTTTGGCAATCATTTCGTTAGTCTCGCCCATTTCTCTTCTCTCAGAATGACCAACGATCACATATTCAACGCCTAAATCTTTTAACATCAAAGGTGAAATTTCTCCGGTATAAGCTCCGCTTTCTTTATAAAAACAATTCTGGGCAGCCACTTCTAATCCTTTTTCTTTGGCTAATTTTAAATAAACATATGGCGGCGCAACAATCAAATTAACCTTATCGAATCTTTGGTTTTGTTCAGAATAAAAATTAAAAAAATCTTCCGCTTCTTTCTCGTTTGTAGGATTCATTTTTAAATTAGCAATGATTATTTTCATGATGATTTTATTATAGCACAAAGTTTTTGTTAATAAAAATTCCTTAAAAAGGTTTAAAAAATTAACTCGTTTATTTAATTTTTTAAATAAATTCTTTGTTTTTTCTATTTTGAATTTCATTATAAATATCAAGCAATGCTCTCACTCCATCGCCTATTGCCACGCTAATCTGTTTAAATGGCAAATTCGTAATATCGCCTGCTGCCCAAATTTTTGGATGAGAAGTTCTACCAACCAACCCTTCAACAATAATTTCATTAGCTTCGTTTAATTTAACTAATTTTTTAACTATTTCGGAATTAGGTTGCATACCAATCTGAATAAAAATACCACTCACTGATAATTCTTTTTCCTCATTACTATTTTTATCTTTAAATTTTAAGCCAGCAACAAATTGGTCACCAAAAATTTCAAGAATTTGGGTATTATAAAATATCTTTACTTTTTCTTCTTTATAAATTCGTTCCTGCAAGACTTGGTCGCCTCTTAAAAATGACTCATCGGTTAAAAGATAAATTTTTGAAGCAAATGGTATCAAATCAATAACAGAAAGCAAAGCAGAATTGCCGCCGCCGATCACCGCTGCATCTTTATCTTTTAAAAATGGGGCATCACAAGTAGAACAATAAAAAACGCCTTTGCCTTCTAATTCTTTTTCCTTCGGAATGTTTAATTTACGGTATCGTCTGCCCAAACACACGAGCAATCTTTCGCCAAAATAAGTGCCTTTTTCTGTTTTAATTTCAAAATAATTATCGCGTTCAATGATTTCTAAAATTTTATCAAGAACAATATTTAAATCAGAGTGGTAGCGAAGTTGCTTTTCAAAACGCATTGCCATTTCAACTCCGCTAATTTTCTCAAAACCAATAATATTTTCGATGGTTGCCGCTACTACCGCTTGACCGCCAAAATTTTCGGTAATAATTAGAGTGTCTATTTTTTTTCTAGCCGCATAAACACCAGCAGCCGTACCAGCTGGCCCAGCGCCCAAAATAATTAATTGATAGATCTTTTGTTTGTCCTCTGACATTTTTGTAAATTATTTTCAATTTTTATTCACCCAACTCCAAACTTTCATCTTTTAAAGCTGCTACAATTTCCTGTTCAACTAACGCTCGCGGTCGACCATAAGTTAATCGTGATAAATCTTTGAGCATTTTAGCATTTTCTAAATTCCCCTTTGGAGGTGGCAGAGTGCGCATAGTAAATGGCCTAGTGGGTTTGTTATTTACCAACAATTTCACAATAGCCGTAAAATTATCAAGATTAATCATATCATTCTCATTAAAGACGGGTTCGAATTGTTTTAATAAAAATTCCGCATCTTTTGAACCAACTCGAAAAACAACCATATTGCCCACATTACCAACTACTGCTTCGCGAATATTGTCTTGCAATTGCGCAATAAATTGATGACTAATAATTAAATCCAATCGATACTTGCGCGCTTCTGATAAGATAGTAGCGATGCTCGGTGTCGTAAAATTCTGAAACTCATCAATATACAAATAATAGTCTTTTCGCTGATCTTCAGGTAAATCAACGCGAGAAAAAGCAGCCATTAAAATTTTTCCAACTATCATTAAACCTAAAAGAGAGGCATTAATATCACCTATTTTACCTTTGGATAAATTAACTAAAAATATTTTTTGCTCATCCATAATTTGTCGGAAGTTAAAGCTAGAATGTTTCTGAGCGATAATCGGTCGAATATAATCATTGCTAATAAACGAAGCAAACTTACTCGTGATATAAGGAGTAACATTCTCTAATGCAAAATCGTTGCCACTAGTAACTTTTAATGCCTGATTCTCCCAAAAATCAACAATGAGCGGATCAGGACAAACAGCTAATTTTTTGCGCAAAAATTCCCGATTGGTAAAAACACGCGGAACATCAATTAAAGTTGCAATTTCTGATGTATCGCTCATTAAAAGACCAAGGGCGTTTCTTAAGAAATATTCAAACATAGGACCGCCCACTTCACGTAAATTATATAATTTATCAAAAATATCTAACATTTCGTTAATGATAAAAGTTTTTTGCTCGGGCTTGCTAAAATCATATTCCAACATATTTAACCCCATTGGCCTCTCTACATCTGATGGATCAAAAATAATAACATCTTTAAACCTGTCCTGAGGAATTAAACTTAGAATGCTTTCAATTAAATCGCCATGAGGATCAATAACACAAACTCCCCTTCCTTCTTGGATGTCCTGAACAGCCATATTGGTAAGGAAAACTGATTTACCAACACCGGTTTGACCAATGGTATATAAATGACGCCGACGATCATTTGGTAAAATTCTTACCACTCTCGTCTGCCCTTGATAAATTGATTCACCAAGAATAATACCTGATTCGGGTAACTCAATAGGCGGCGGCGCTTCTCGCGCTTTCACCCATTTTACATTTGGCGCCACCTCAACCATTAAGGGAAAATGCCAAAAAGATATAATTTCTTCTGTATTTAAATACATTGCTTCCTTTGGATTAAAAAGGCGGAAGGAATAATTAAAAACTAATTGATTAATTTTTCGAGGTTTAAATGCTTTAAAGCGATTTCTTAATGGCACATCGAATTGATCAAAACTAGAAATTAAAGTTTTAAAGGCTTCTTCCGCGCGCTCTTTGCTGGCACTCGAAACAATAAGGCGTACATTAACAGCGCAGATTGGTTTATTAATTTTGGCTTCTAATAACTTAATGGCGTTTTCATCAATAACTTTAGGAGGCTTTGGTTCTTCTTTGTCTTTATTTGAAGAGCTAGATAAAGAAAAGGAAGATAAGAATTGTTTACCAAGATCTTTCCACGCTGACTCACCAACAACCTCTTTGAATGACTGACCTTCTTTTAAAGATTTGATGGCTTTAACAACTTGTTTTTTTAATGATTTAGACGCTCCTCCGCCGGCAATCACAATTTGCATTGTCATGCCCTCTCCTTCTTTCTTTAATTGAAAAGCGTTTAAAATCGGCTGAATCGGATCTCCTTCTAATTCAGTATAGGTTTTAATTGGCAACATCCAATTTTCTGTCTGTTTTAAATAAGCGCCAATGATGGTGCCACGAGGATTAAAAATATTATAATCTTTGGTTTTTTCTAAATAGGCCTTGGGATAAAAACTTAAAATGTGTTTTTTGAGAGACTCTTCTAATTCTTTTGGTACGGCCACATAAAAACTAATTTCTTCTCCAAATTCTGGTAAACCAATCTCTAAAACTATTGGCTTCTGATAATTAACAAGAATAGTTAGTAGCTGCTCGGCAATAGCAATTTTTTCTTTTATTGGTTGTGGTCTTTCTTTTGATCCCTCTTCTGGTGGAATTTTCAAAAGAAATAATGAATATTTAAAAGATTTTTTAAGCAAAAGGCCAAAATTCCTCTTTTTAATTACCCAGCTAATAAACAAAAACAAAAGAAGAACGGCAAATAAAATTCCACCTAAATTAATAGCATTGAAAAAATTATAATTCATTAAATTTTCTTTTGCTGAATTAAAATATTTAGAAATTCATCGACCAAAACATCATGAAGAGCATCAAGATAGTAAGGTCCTAATTTTTGGGCTATTTTAACCGCATCGGCAATAGAGTCTTTTAAAGCAATTTGAACTAGATGTTCAATTTTATCGGCTTCCGGTAAATCTTTAATTTTGGACATTTTTAACTCTATTTCATCTTCGCTGTTGGGTTTACTCGACTTAATAGTTGCTTGTTGAATAGTTTCGCCCACTGCCTCTCGCAAAATTTCTTTTTTCTGATTTAAATCTAAATTCTCCGCTGTTTTTTCTTCCAGTTTTTTAGAAAATTTTTCAATTTGTTCAATATTGAAATTTGGTTTTTCAATTTTGAAATCAGCCATATTAATATTATAATAAAATTAATGGATAAAAAAACGATTTTTTATTTGCTGATTATTATAATTATAGCAGGTTTTTTCCGCCTTGCCAATCTAAAATCTATCCCGCCCGGTCTTTATCCTGATGAGGCAATGAACGGAAATAATGCTTTGTCTGCTCTAGAAAATCGCGATTTTAAAGTTTATTATCCGGAAAATAATGGTCGCGAGGGGTTATTCATTAACATCCAAGCTCTTTTTCTAAAATTTTTCCTGAAATTTTACCAATATCCGCAAGCGTGGATGTTAAGAATTGTGAGCGCTCTCTTTGGAATTTTAACAGTTCTGGGACTATTCTTTTTAACAAAAGAGTTATTCAATGAAAAAATAGCATTGTTCTCGGCTTTATTTTTATCTTTTAATTTTTGGCATGTTAATTTTTCCCGCATTGGTTTCCGAGCGATTATGGTGCCATTTCTTTTGGTATGGAGTTTTTATTTTTTGCTGAAAGGAATGAAAGGCGCAAAAATTTTCCACGTTATTTTTTCTGGTCTTATTTTTGGTTTGGGCTTCCATACTTATATTGCCTTTCGAATGGCTCCTCTTATTGCTTTGATTATTTTAATTTTCCAATTTATTAATTATCGCAAAAATAATCAACTAAAATCTTTTTGGAAGTTAGCAATCATCTGGATGATTTTTGTTATTCTCGCTGCCTTACCGATAATGATTTATTTTTTGAAAAATCCTCAGGATTTTATGGGACGCGCTACCCAGGTTTCCATTTTTGAAAAACCAAATCCTTTTTGGGAATTCATCAAAAGTTTTGTCAAAACTTTAACAATGATAAATTTCTTTGGCGACTGCAATTGGCGCCATAATTTCGCTTGTAAGCCTCAATTGGATTTTATTCTTGGCTTTTTCTTTTTGGTTGGTCTTTATCAAATTATCAAAGAATTTAAAAACAAAAACTTCGATTTTCCTTATTTGTTTATAATCCTCTGGTTCTTTTTAATGACTTTACCCGTGGCTTTCACTTATGAAGGAGTTCCTCATGCTTTGCGATCAATTAGTATGATTCCTCCAACGCTAATTTTAAGTGGTTTTGGCGCTTATTCATTTTCTGAATTTCTAAAAAATCTTTTCCAAACGAAAAAAATTTGTTTGTTTTTGTTATTTCTTATTGCGGTGGCTTTAATTGTTAATTATCGATCTTATTTTATTGAGTGGGCAAAAAATCAAAACACCTATTATGCTTTTAATGGAAATTATTATGAAATTGGCCAATATCTCAATCAACTACCAAAAGATTACCCAAAAATCATTGTAGTTAACGCTTCGGGAGTTCTAGTTAACAAAATTCCAATGCCAGCTCAAACAGTTATGTTTGTAACTAATACTTATTTAGAAAAAAATCAAAAGGATAAGAATATTATTTATCTACTACCCGATCAATTAAATGTTTTATCTCAATTTTCTGGTTTTGTTTTAATTCCTTTAGAAAAGGACGAACAAATAAAAAACGAGATTTTTCAATTATTCCCATCAATATCTTTTAAAGATTATTCTCATTTTTGGCTATTTCAGTCGCAATAAAAAAATATTATATGATCCAAAAAATATTTTTCCTTTTTAAAAAAATTGCTAGTCAAACAATTTTGACATTCATTATAATTTCCGTTCTTGTTGTCGCAGGTATTTTAATGTTTTATTCATCACTTCAAGAATCAGCCACAATGGATGAACTGGCTCATATACCCGCTGGCTACGCCTATCTTAAATATGGGGACAACCGATTGAATCCCGAACATCCTCCCCTTCTTAAAGATTTATCGGCCATTCCTCTTCTTTTTCTTAAATTAAACTTTCCCTTCCAATCCGAATATTGGACAAAATATGTTAATGGCCAATGGGATGTGGGACGTGTTTTTCTTTATGAAAGCGGAAATGATGCCGACAAAATTATTCAGCTTGCTAGAATTTTTCCAATATTGTTAACATTGCTTACTTCTTTTTTACTTTATTTATTAGCCAAAAAATTTTTTGGTCCTTACTGGGCTCTTTTGCCATTTGTCTTCTTTGCTCTTTCTCCTACTGTTTTAGCTCATGGTCATTATGTTACCACTGATTTAGCCGCTACTTTTGGTACTATTTTAATTTTTCTTTTTGTTCTTCCAAAAATTACCAATCCCACTCCCAAAAACCTTATTATTGCCGGAATTTTTCTTGGTATTGCTGAGTTATGCAAATATTCATTATTAATTTTCTATCCGCTTTTAATTTTCTATGTTCTCGTTTGGGAAATTATTCAAATTATTAAACAAAAAAAGAGCGGCATTGTTATTTCTCCTCTTAAAGAAATTTTAAAGACCCTCGGGAATTTAATAATCGTTTTTCTTGTTTCCTTCATTTTAATTTATCTCGTCTACTTACCCCAAAATATTAATTACCCTCAATCAAAACAAATCAGTGACACAAAAGAAATACTTACATCTTTTGCCGGCGGTCCTGATCCAGAATTAAAAACCTGCTTTACATGGACTGGTTCTTTTGTTCGCCAATTCCGCTGTTTAGCCGAAATTAATATTCTTTTAGCTCAAAATAAAATTTTAAAACCATTTGCCCAATATCTTTTAGGAGCATTGATGGTTTTTCAAAGATCTTCGGCGGGAAATACCGGTTATTTTTTGGGCATGGTCTCAGCGGCTGGGTGGCATTATTATTTCCCTGTTGTTTTTCTTATCAAAGAACCCATTCCCTCTCTCATAATTATCTTCCTTGCTCTCTTTTTAGCAATAAAATCATTTTTAATTTCCGGCTTTAAAAATATTAAAAATAAAAATTGGTGGGACGCCTTAATTGATTGGTTGAATAAAAATTATTTTATTTTTACTCTTTTAATTTTTGCGATTTTTTATTGGACCACTTCGATTATTAGTCCTTTAAACATTGGTTATCGTCATTTAATGATTGCCTTTCCAGCTATTCTGCTTCTTTCAACCTATCAAATTAAAAAATGGTGGGGTAGTAATTTTTCCTCCCAAAACATACTGATGAGTTTACTCTTTTCTTTTGAGAACATTAAAAAATTGGCTTTAAAAACACTCTTCCTTTTCATTTTGGTGATTTGGTATATTATTGAAACTTTAGTCATCTCACCTCATTTTATTGCTTATTTCAATGAGTTTGTCGGTGGACCGGCTAATGGTCATAAATATGTTGTTGATTCGAATCTTGATTGGGGACAAGATTTAAAGCGCTTAGCAAAATTTGTTGAAAAAAATGGAATTGAAAAAATCAAAGTTGATTATTTTGGAGGCGGTTCGCCAGCTTATTATCTCAAAGACAAATATGAACCATATTGGTCAGCTAAAGGCGAACCAGAACCAGGATCATGGTTTGCGGTTTCTCTATCTTTTCTCCAGACCGCCCAAGGAAAACCTGTTCCCGGCTTTGAAAGAAAACCAGAAGATTCTTATTCTTGGCTCAAAGATAAAAAACCGGTAGCAAGAATTGGTTATTCAATTTTTGTTTATAAATTTTAAATTTGACAAGTTAGGATTTTGTATAAAAATTTAATTTGGTTGTGGATAAATCAACTTGGAGTTTTTTAAATTTGTTATAATAAAATTAGACTCTGCTTTATAAGATTCCGGGTCAAATCGTTATACCAAGGGAGATCAATAGCGTTTTAGGCCGTGGCCTAAAATTGAGATCACCCACCTGTTGCTTAGCCGGGATATCTTAAAAGCAGAGTCGCTGAAAAAGTCCACCATAGGGTGGACTTTTGCCGTTTTAAAACATGATATCTTCTTCCGCTCTTTTATAGCTACATAACTCTTCTGGCGCAAACCAAAATTCAATTTCATGGGCTGCTTCTTTTTCGGTTTCTGAAGCATGAACTAAATTATGAATGGCTCTTTTGTCACGATTTGCCAAAACCGCTGAATCAACAGAAAAATCACCACGAATAGTTCCCATCTCTGCGAGAGCTGGAATACTATTGCCCACCATTTTTCTCACCATATCAACAGCATGAATACCCTCAACAATCATTTTTACCATCGGCCCCGATGTCATATAATCCATCAACCAACCGCGAACAATTTCGCCGATTTTTTTCGGATCAGTTGTTCCTATTTCTTCTTCGGCGTTATAACCATATTTCTCATAGGTAGCCAATGTTTTTTCACCCAATCTCTTAATCCATGCTTCATCTTTTGGATAATGTTCATCAATTTGTTCCTTTGTTGCCCACATCATTTTTAAGGCAACTATTTTTAATCCCCTTTGCTCAATTCTTGAAATAATCTCACCTATCAATCCTCTTTTAACGCCATCTGGTTTTATTAAAACAAACGTCCGTTCTTCTTTCGGATTTTTTATCATATTTTTTGTTTTTTATAATTTAATTTTACCTTTAAGATTAAATTCGACTTGGTTTTTTTGTTGTAAAATTGACTGCAAAGGAATTTCTAAATCGAGAAAATGACCGCTTTCTAATAATTGATCTCTAAACTTAAGCATTGATGACTGATTAGAAGTAGAGCCATTATAAGAAAAAGTAATTTCTGGACCGGGAATAACCCATGATTTGGTAAAAATATTATTATCTTTGGCAGCAGAATAAAAATGATTAAAAACAGCCGACCAATCTTTGACATACGATTTTGCTTCAAGAGCTTTTTCTACGGCTGAATTAAATTCTTCTGCTTTTTGATTCAGTTCCTGTAATTGAGCTGGATTAAAATTGCTAGAAATCATTTCTCTATCTGCCAACGCTGTTTTTTTGGAATAGTTAAGAAAAACGTTAAAGCCAATCGTAACAATTAAAATAATTAATAAAACTTCGGCAATAGCTTTTAGCCAAAAATTAACAAAGTTAATAGTTCGGCTAAGACGATATTCCTGCTCGGTACCAATAGCCATCAAACTAACACTGACATCGTCTGCTCGAGGAATGAGACCTCTTAAAGCCGCGCCCAAAGCCACAAATTGCGCTGGTGTCGTTTGCTTAATGCGTTCGGTTGGATTTTCTACTATTAAATTAAACTTGTTTTCTATTATGGATTTTAATTGTTCAAAATAAATTGGGGTTAATAAAATAACTTTTTCAATTGGTTCTTGAAAACGAGTAAAATAAAAAGTGATTACTTTTTGTAATAAATCGGAAAATATTTTAATAAAATTCTCTTGGGTTAAGACAAGAGGTTTTCCTTCCTCGCCACCTAACGAATGAAGCGCATCTTTCCATGTTTGATAAAAATTAAATTCTATTCCCCTTTTATTGCCAATAAAAAACTCCAAACCATTGCTATTGATATAAACATTTAAATAATTTTTATCCTCCTGTTTGAAAATATCATAATGAGAAAAAGTTCGCCAGAGACTCAAAGCGCTAAATTCAGTAGCCAAAGGAATTATTTTGACTTCATTTAAAACTGAAATATAAGGATCGATAATATTTTTTTCAGCAAAAACAGAGAAAACTCTTAATTTAAATGAATCTGATTTAATTGGTTTTTCCATTATTTCCCAATCAGAATAAACTTTTTCAAAAGGAATCGGAGAAAACATTTTCATATTAAGTTCAACGGCTGACATTACTGATTTATAATCAACGGTGGGTAAATCAAAAATTTTATTGTAAACAATATTACTTGGCAGAGTCAAAATAACATAAAGATGTTTTATTTTTTTTAGCGATGGTTGTCGACGAATCGTTAAAAGAATTTGTTTTAAAATCTCTGGTTTCTTTAAAACACCTTCAACAACCACTCCTTCTTCAATTTCTGCCTCATAATTAAAAATAACTTTGTTTGGATCGTGTGGGTCAAACAAGAAAAAATGCAAAAATGAATCATTAATTTCTAAACCGCCAATATATTCTTTCGCTAACAAATATTTAATTAGTTTGGGATTTTTCAATAAGTTCATAAATTTTCTATATTAATATTTAATCTTAATTTAAATCTCTTGTAAAGAG
>JBNASH010000025.1:0-1481 GCA_049720475.1 Minisyncoccia bacterium | reverse complement strand
AGCAACTGAGATTTTAATCAATACTGCAGCTATCTCAACAATTATAAGAGAAGGAAAAACATATCTAATCAATAATGTTTTGGAGACTAGCGAAGCTGAAGGACAGATACTATTTGAAAAAAACCTTTTATCCTTATATCAAACTGGCTTGATTTCTAAAGAAACAGCATTTTCTTATGCAATAAGACCTAAAGAATTAGAGAAATTTATTAGATAACATGCAATTTAAATATAAAGCTCTAAAAGAAGATAAAATTATTGAAAAACAAATTGAAGCTGATTCAGTATCAGCAGTTATCAATTATTTGCAAAAAAATAATTATTTTCCGATTTCAGTTGAGGAAGTTAAAACTAACTCATTTGATATATTTTCTATTTTTAACAATAAAATATCCTTTAATGATGTAGTTGATTTTACCAGACAGATTGCTATCATGCTAAATGCTGGTTTAACATTAGTTGATTCATTAGATATTTTGAAAAAACAAACAACAAAACCTGTTGTCCACAAAATGATTGTTGATATTGATGCTGGACTTCGAAGTGGTGAATCATTTTCATCAACATTAAAAAAACATTCAGGTGTCTTTTCTAGTCTATATATTGCCTTAGTTAAATCTGGAGAAGCCTCAGGAAAACTTGGAGAGATTTTGCTTAAATTAGCTGATAATTTAGAAAAAGAAAGAGAGTTTAATAGTAAGTTAAAAGGAGCTTTAATTTATCCAGTAATTATTTTAATTGGAATGGTTGCCGTTATGTTTATTATGGTAACTTTTGTTATTCCAAAACTTCTAAATTTATATAAAGATTTTAATATGTCGCTCCCATTATCAACACAGATTTTAATTTCAATTTCTAACTTTTCAGTAAAATTTTGGCCATTAATGATTGGAGGAGTTTTTGGAACCGTTTATTTAATCAAAGAATACTTAAAAACAAAGATTGGGAAAGAAAAATTTGATCAATTATTGTTAAAATTACCAGTAATTGGAAAAGTTAATTCTATAGCCGCTTTAGTTAACTCTACTCGAACACTAGCGATTTTGATCGGTGCTGGAGTCTCAATTCTAGATGCTTTGTCAATTATTATAAACACAACTGATAATGTTGTTTATCAAAATGCCTTTGCAAATATTGCTAAAAAAGTTGAAAAAGGGCAATCATTGGGAGTGGCCCTTGAGCAAGAAGAAATTTTTCCGCCAATTCTTGTTCAAATGGCACAAGTTGGTGAGCAAACTGGTAATTTAGATGACACATTAATGAGATTATCAAAATATTTTGAGATCGAATCTGAAATTGCTGTTAAAACGATGACAACATTAATTGAGCCATTAATTCTTGTTATTCTTGGGTTGGGAGTTGGTTTTTTAGTTATGTCAGTGATCACCCCAATCTACAATCTTACTAGCTCATTTAAATAAAAAACCTTATTACCTCAACAGCGATTGTAAAAAGATGATACGCCAATAATACAAATTAAT
>JBNASH010000024.1:0-29070 GCA_049720475.1 Minisyncoccia bacterium | reverse complement strand
GAAGCGAGCCGAGCCGAAGGCGAGGCGAGCGAGCAAACATCTTTCCCAAAAAATAATGAAAGTTGCATCTGGTCGGGCTGCCGGGATTCGAACCCGGACTAAATCCTCCCAAAGGACTCGTGCTAGCCGTTACACTACAGCCCGTTAATTATAATTCTACTTGAAAAAGTGCTAATAGTAAAATTTGGCGCCGCCACCGGGAATCGAACCCGGATTTACACCTTGAAAGAGTGTTGTCCTAGCCATTAGACGATGGCGGCAACTTTTTTTATTTTATTGATTTGAAAAATTTTTGCAACTTTATCGCTTGAAGATTTTATTTTGTTTATTAAAATAAAGAAGGTTTTTAATTCTTGTCCCCGTAGTTCAATGGATAGAACAGCTCCCTTCTAAGGAGCGGATGGGGGTTCGATTCCCTCCGGGGGCACGAAAATTTTTGCTTTATTTTATTTTTACCAATTTTCTACGATCGCGGTAAATTTGTTGAAATCAAATTTTTTATCTCATTCCAAAAACTAGGATTATTTTGAATTTCTTTTTTGAAATACCACCATTCAACGCCCCAAAAATAAACCTCTTTCAAACCAGTGTGTTTTACAAAATTGATATTATCTTTAAGTTTTTCTAAATTCATTGTTCTGGCTTCTTCAATTTCAGAAGTTGTATAACTTTTTAACCACGGCTCAGCTTGTAGTTCGGTTACTATTACTGGTTTATGAAAAATTTTTTCAATTAATTTAGCCTTAGCATAAAAATATTTTGGCGGGAAAGGATAAGTCAAATAAAATCCTTCAGGAAAAATTGGTAAAATTTTATGCAAAAACCCAACGGTTGTTGAATAAACATGACGATATAAACTAATGCCAACAATATCAGCTTTTTTAGCTATTCTAAACCACATTGACCATTCTCCGCTATCAGTTAAAATAATTGGCCTGGTATCAAATGATTTGATTAGTTCGATTTCTCTCTCTAAAAAATTATCTATTCTTTTGGGGCATTCGCCAAAAGGAAAATATGGCTCATTTTCAACCTGCCAAGCTACAATAATTTCTTCATTGTGATAACGCGAAATAATTTTTTGGATTAATTGTTCAATTTCTTTCTGTTGTTTATCAGAAGATAAATTAACTGCCCAATTTGGCAAATGACACTCCGGCCAGCGCGGCGTTTTTAAACCAATTGCCAGAACCACTTGCGCGCCATATTTTTTTGCTTCAGCAATCTGCCAATCCAAATCAGAAAAATCATATTCATCTTTTTGGGACTCCAACAAATCCCAATGAGTAGCAATTTTGATTTTTTTAAATCCTAAATCATCAAGCATGGCTGAATATAACTTTTTCCAATCCAATCCCAAAAATTGCGCTTGTTTTTGAGAAAAAGCAACGCCCCAGTTGATATTTTCGCTGCTTGACGGTTGATCCGCATAAAAATAAATAACAATAGCCATCAAAATTAAAATAATTATTAAAATCAAAATTTTAAAAAATTTTTTCATTTTATTTTAAAGCTAAAAGTGCTAAACCGACGCCAATCAAAATAATAGCAATAATTTTTTGGAGTAAAACCGAACGTGTTACTGTTTCTTTTAAAATATTGGGCAGTCGCCAGGAAAGCAAAACAACAAAAATCAGAAGAAAAAGATACTGAACGCCTTGTAAGGCATTAATAATTGGTAAATAAATCAAAGGCGCTAAGGAAAAAGCCCATTGCTGCAGCAATCCAGCGATACCGCCAGAAATTTGATTGCTCACAAAAATAGCCAGTGTTTTTTTAGAACTAGATAAATTATTTTTATTAAAAGTCTCTTTAAGTCCTTTTCTCACTTCTTTAGAAAAAATTAATAAAGCCAGTGAGGGCAAAGCGCCTCCTAATTTAATCCAGATTAAAGCATTCAAAAATGGCTGTTTTAAATAAACATATTTGCTTAAAACAAAAGAGAGGGAACAGAAAAAAGCAACGAGCGTCGCAATTTGAAAACTTTTCCAAGTAATTTTTTTCTCCTTTTCATAAGTAATTAAAAATGTACCAAACAATAGCAAAATAAAAGAATACAGAGCAAATGATGACATTTTTTCTTGTCCGCCAGAAAAAAGATTAATTAAAAGGAAAGAAAAGATTGGGATTAAAGCGCCTTCGGCTGGAATAATACGGGAGGCCTCAAAAAGATTTAAACCTTTATAAAAAAAGAGAAGGCTGATGGTAAAAAAAGCGCCGGCAACTAAACTCAGCAAAAGATGAGAAAGAGGAGGAATATAAAAATGAATAAACGGTGCGATGACAACAATTACCGTTGCTAAAAGGCCAACATAAAAAGTATAAAGTTGGGGACTGGGAATGCGATTTTGGGAAGTTAATAAATAACGATCAATTAAATAAACGATCGCCAAAATAAAATACGAAATTAAAGTAACAATTAACCAGAGCATGCTTTAATAACTTTTTGAATATTCAATACGCCGACTTTTTCTGCCTCCACGAATCCTTGCATCGCCGCTTCAGCAAACCAGCCGCTTTGAAGATAATCAAAAAGCCACTGAGAAATATATTTGGGATTTTCTTGATCCATCGCTGACCCTAATTTCAAAAGCCACTCACGATTAAAATCTTCTTGCGAACCAATAGTCGGAGCCATAATAATGGGCAAACCCAAAGCAGTATAAAAAGAAAGTTCGCTGGGTTTGGTCCATAAAATGTCAGTCTGACGCAAAGCTTGATTAAAATTGTGAAAATAATCAATTAAATTTTTACCGCTGACTAATTCAATCTGGGAATTATTTTCCAACTGAAGTTCTTTTAGTTTTTCTTCAATATATTTTCTCACTTTTTCTTTGATACCGATTGATAAATAAATTTTGATGCTTTGTTCAAAAATTTTTTCTTTTAAATTTTTGACAATTTGAATAGCTAATTCTTTCTGCGCTCCAGCTCCACCAATAGCAAACATCAATGTTAATAGATGATCGCTTTTTTGCGGAATATTATCCAAATATGATTCCACTAATTTTTGATAATGCGATAGATATTTCTTTGATGGATCTAAGTTGAATAAACGATTTTTAAGATCTCCTTTGAGAATTTCCATTTTTTCACTGCCTAAATTTTCTAATGGCAAAGGATAACCAGTATAAAAAATATTTTCTTCTTTCACGCCATACAATTTTAACCGTTCCACTACGCGTTCAGTTGGCGCAAAATATTTAATACGGCTTGTTTTAGGATCAAGCGGTGCCCAGGTGCGCGAAATATCACTATCGCAAACAACACAAAAAATTTCGCCGGGATATTGATGAACCTCGGCCATAAAAGCCGGCGTAAAAAATGTTGAAACTAAAGGTAGTATTTTGCCAATTCTTTTATTTTTTTCTTTTAATCGTTCAATTAGATCTTTCCCCCAACCGTGTTTAATCAAACGATAGATATTTTTTAAAACTAAATCCGGCTTGGTGAGATCGCGCTTGGGATAAAAAGTTGGAATTCTTTGAAAATAATCAAAAATAGAAAAGCCTATTTTGCCAATGAAGGGCAGATTATAAAAATTAGAAATAAATTCATAAAATTTTCTGGAACTTTCCCAGGTTTGTTTATCTTTTTTAGGAATTCCCTCATAATCATTGGCGTTAATAAATTGATTATCATAACTCAATGGCAATAAAGAATAGGCTGTCCGTTGATGACCATAACCCATACTCACCGCAATCAGCCAAATTTTTGCCGAATCAGTTTTTGATCTTTCTGTCATTACTTTTATTATATGGAAAAAATTGATAAAGAGAAAATTTTGACTTTTACTTTTTGAATATTTAAGATAATTACGATGAAAATTTTAGGAATTGAAACAAGTTGTGATGAAACAGCGATCAGCGTTTTAGAATATGAAGCTAAAAAACGCCGCTTCCGCCTTTTAGCCAACTTCGTTTATTCACAAATTGCAATACATAAACCTTTTGGCGGCGTCGTGCCCAATTTGGCTAAAAGAGAGCATCAAAAAAATTTGGTGCCAATTTTAGAATTGGCCCTTCAAAAAGCAGGTTTATTAAAGAAAAAAGAGAGCCGCATTAAAGATAATAAATTAAAAAAGATTGAGGAGATTTTAATAAAAGAAGAATTGCTAGCAAAAAACTCGCTTAATTTTTTAGCAAAATATCAAAAACCCAAAATTGATTTAATCGCCGTGACAAAAGGACCCGGATTGGCGCCAGCTTTATGGCCGGGAGTAAATTTCAGCCGTGCTTTAAGTTTTTATTGGCAAATTCCCTTAGTTGGCATCAATCATTTAGAAGGGCATATTTTTGCCAACTGGTTGCCAAAAAAAGAAATGGTTTGGGAACAAATTAAAATTCCCAAAAATTTATTTCCGTCATTAAGTTTAATTGTTTCTGGCGGTCACACTCAATTGGTTTTAATTAAAAAATTAGGAGAATATAAAATTATCGGTGAAACACGCGATGATGCAGCGGGTGAGTGTTTTGATAAAACTGCTCGCTTGTTAAATTTAGGATACCCCGGCGGGCCCGCTATCTCCAAAGAAGCAGAAAAAATAAAACAAGGGATTCACTATTCACTAAAATTACCCAGACCCATGATTAATTCTAAAGATTATGATTTTTCTTTCGCTGGTTTAAAAACAGCGGTGCTTTATCTTGTTGAGGAATTAAAAAAGAGAGGGGTTGATCTTAAAAAAATAAGACCCATTATCGCCAAAGAAATTCAGGATAGTATCAATGAAGTTTTAGTAACAAAAACTATTCGGGCGGCCAAAAATTTTAAAACACGCAGTATTATTTTGGGAGGCGGTGTAACCGCTAATGAAAATTTAAAAATTTTATTAATCAATGAAGCTCAAAAAAACCTACCCAAAATTCCATTATTAATTCCTGAAAAAAAATATACTGGAGATAATGCGGCTATGATTGCCTTGGTGGGCTGGTTTAGAAAAAAATCTGCCCGGTTTGATAATTGGAAAAAAGTGGAGGCTGATGCTAATTTAAAATTATAAAATTTTCTTTATAAGAATAATTTTTCATAATTTTGTCAAGAGAAAGAAATCAACAAAATCCCCTGGTTATCCACAGGGGGTATTTTTACTAAATTTTGTTTTAAACAAATCCTCGTTTTGCTTTAAATAATTTTCTGGACACTTTCCTACCTAACCCCTTCCTAAACCCAACCAATTGCTATATGTCGCACAATATTGTTTCACAAAATTTGTGAAACACTTTTATGACTAAATCTGGCATAAAATGTTTCACGTGAAACATTTTATGCCAGATTTGAACTATTACCAACATGCTACATCTAAAAATGTTTCACGTGAAACACTTCTCCGGCTGTAATACTAAGAAATGTTTCACGTGAAACATTTCTAAACCCCTAAAACTGGAAAGTGTTTCACAAAAATTCTGTGAAACACTTTTTATACCCCAAAAACAACCCAAAAATGTTTCACGTGAAACACTTTAGCCTACTAATAATGATGTTTCACAAATAAAAAATGTTTCACGTGAAACACTTAAAAAGAGCAAAAATTCAAAAAAGTAGAAAAAATGCGCTTTTTTCAATTTTTACAATTTTGACTTGACAAAAATGTTTCACAGTTTATAATTTTTTTGTGAAACAATATTGTGCGACATATCTCCTAATTTAATGTCAAAACACCAAAATAAAGCCATTGGATTATTTGGCGAATTACTCGCCAAAAAACATTTAATTAAGGAAGGTTACGAAATTATTGGTCAAAATATTAGAGAAAAATGGGGTGAGATTGATTTAATTGCCAGCAATTCAAGAGAGGTGATTTTTATTGAGGTAAAAACTTTAATACAAAAATCTCCCCATTCTCAAAATCTAAAACCCGAAGACCAAATGACTAATTTTAAAATTCAACACCTTCAAAAAAGCATTCTTTATTATTTAAATAAGTATAAAATACAAAAAGATTATCGGGTTGATTTAATTACTATTGAATTATATCCGAGATATCGAAAATACCGCCTCCGTCATTATAAAAATATTTTATAAATAAATCGCCTCAATATGGGCGATTTATTTATTTAATTTTATTTTTTGTAATTTGTATTTTTGCAAATAACGAAAAGTTGGTGGTGTTCGATAAGCTAACTTTCCTTTTTTGGCTCGGCGAGATGAATAATTTTTCATATTATAAATTTATTTTCTCCGCCCATTTATATAAAAAAGGGATGCGCCAATATTTTCCTAACATGGTTTGTATAAAAGAATTTAGAGTAATGGTTAAAATAATCAAACCATAAAAAATATTAATAATAGGAATGAAATAAAAAATAGAGGTAATGAGCTGGAAGGCAAACCAAACTAATCCTTGTTTAGCATGTTTTTGACAAAAAGGACTTTCTCTTTTCAAAAAAAGCGGAATAATAAATAAAAATGATAAATAAGAAAAAACAGCAATGTATTTATTTTCTTCCACATCTAATTGTTCATTAGATAATTTTTCATCTTTTGTTTGTAATTCTGGCTGAGGTTCTAATTTTTCCTCTGGTTTTTCTTCTGGAATAAAATTATTTTCGATTATATGATCTGACGTTTCTGAAAAATTTATTTTTTTCTGATCTTCAGTTAAGGTTCTAATTTTAATATTTGTTTCTTCTTTTAAAGAAGATTTTTTTGTTTTTAATGATTGTATTTTAGAGGAGTTTGATTTTTTTCTCGGCATATTTTTATAATAATCGACAACAATTATTTATTATAATTTTTTTTCTAAAAAAATAAAATTGAATTTTTAAAAAATGTTTCTATACTTATAAATATGTCGGGACATTCCAAATGGGCACAAATAAAACATAAGAAAGCGGCAACTGATGCAAAGAAAAGTAAAATTTTTTCGAAGTTAGCCGCAGCGATTACAGTGGCGGCCAGAGAAGGAGGTGGTGATCCAGATAAAAATCCAAAATTAAGATTGGCTATTGAAAAAGCCCGTTCGTTTAATATGCCCTCGGACAATATTGAACGTGCTATTAAAAGAGGCACTGGGATATTAGATGGCGCTCAATTAGAAGAATTATTATTAGAAGCTTATGGACCAAATGGCCACGCTCTTTTAATTACTGCCATTACCGATAATCGCAATCGTACATTGGCAGAAATAAAGCATATTTTAAATAAATATAATGGAAAGTTAGGTACCGAAGGAAGCGTGAGATGGATGTTTGATTTAAAAGGAAGAATTGTTTTAGAAACACAAAATTTAACAGAAGAACAAGAATTACAATTAATAGAAATGGGAGTTGATGATATAAAAAAAGAAGATGACAATGTTGTTGTTTATACGGAACCAGATAATCTCTACAACCTTCAACAAAAAATTAAAAATATTGGCATAAATGTTTTGGAAGCTTCCTTGGATTTTATTCCAAAAAATACTGAAAAAATTTCTGATGAAGAAAAAAATATTTATGAAAATTTATTTGAAGAATTAGATGAACAAGCAGAAGTGAAAGATATTTTTTCAACCATTGAATTTTAATTTTTATTTTTATGAAAATTTTAGGATTTGATCCGGGAACAAAAAGATTGGGATATGGAATCATTCAAGTTGTGAATCGGCAATTTAAAATTATTGATGCTGATTGTTTTGAACCAAAAAATGAAAAAGAAGAAAAAATTTTAGAGGAAATTTTTAAAAAAATAAATTTATTAATTAAAAAACATAAACCGGATTTTATTTCAATTGAAAAAATTTTCTTTTTTCAAAATCAAAAGACTGCTTTTCAAATTAGTCAGGTAAGAGGTGTCTTACTTTTAGCCGCTAGCCAAAATAAAATCCCCATTATTCAACCAACACCTTTAGAAATTAAAACCTGCCTTACTGGTTATGGCCGGGCGGAAAAAAATAGCGTGGCGATAATGGTTAAAAAAATTCTTAAATTAAAAAAAATGCCTCGATTAGACGATACAACTGATGCTTTAGCCTGTGCTATTACCGCTTATTATTTTCTAAGAAATAATTTCAAAATTAAAAAATAATTTTTATAATCGTCAAAAATAGAAATCCACAAATAATCCACATTTACAAGGATATTAATTTGATATTATTTTTTATAATAAATATTGAATAATTTAATTTTTCTTTCATAATAGGTGTGAATATGGATAACAAAGAGCTTTGGCAATTAGTTTTGGGGGAATTAGAACTTCAAATTTCGAAGCCAAATTTTCAAACTTGGTTTAAAAATAGCTCTTTAACCGAGAAGGGTGATGATTATGTAGTCATTAATTTAGAAAGTGTTTTTGCAAAAGAGTGGGTTGAAAATAAATATCATAAATTACTCCTTAAAATTATCCGCAATTTTGAACCTGAAATTAAAGAAATTCGTTATCAAATTCAACCAACCAATAAACCAGCTGTTTTAATTACTAAAAAGAAAGTAGGAGCACCCATTGAAACAGAAAATTTAAATTTAAATGATTTTTCTATTGATCCAAAAACTAATTTAAATTCAAAATATACCTTCCAAAATTTTGTCGTTGGTTCCAATAATGAACTGGCTTATTCGGCCGCAATGGCGGTTATTCAAGAATTAGGTAAAAAATATAATCCATTATTTATTTATGGTGGTGTTGGTTTAGGTAAAACTCATTTAATTCAGGCAGTTGGTAATGAATTAAAGAAAAATTATAAAAACAAAATAGGTATTAGATATGTTTCAACAGAAACTTTTGTAAATGAAGTGATAAATGGAATTAAAAATAAAAGAATGGAAGATGTTAAAAATAAGTATCGGAAAGTTGATGTTTTAATTATTGATGATATTCAATTTATTGCTGGTAAGGAGAAAACTCAAGAAGAATTTTTCCATACTTTTAATACCTTATATGAAAATAATAAACAAATTATTATTTCTTCGGATCGTTCACCTTATTTATTATCCACCCTTGAAGAACGTTTAAGATCTCGTTTTGAAGGTGGAATGGTGGCGGATATTTCTTATCCAGATTTTGAAACAAGAATGGCAATTCTAAAACTTAAATTACAAACTAATCACTCGGAAATATTTATTTCTGATGAAATTTTAGGATTAATTGCTGAAAAATTCCCTTATAATATTCGTGAGTTAGAAGGGGCATTAACGCGTGTTTTAAGTATTTTAAAAATAAGAAAATTAAACCCAACCAAAGAAAATATAGAAAATTTATTAAATGAAATAACTAATCAACGTGTAATGATGATTGCACCAGAATTAATTATTAAAACAGTTGGGGAATTTTATAATATCCCTGAAAAAGATTTAATTAGTCATTCTCGCAAAAAAGAATTAGTAAAACCCCGCCAAATTATCATGTATTTATTAAGAGAATATTTAAAATATTCTTTTCCTACTATTGCTCGAAAATTAGGCGGCCGCGATCATACTACAATAATGCATGCTTATAACAAAATCACACGGGAATTATTAAAAAATCATTTATTAACCCAAGAAATTAATTTAATAAAAGAAAAAATATACAATCGTCATTAATTCATTAATTTATCTAAAATTTTTTCCAATTAATACAATACTTATTCACAATTAATCCCAAAGAATAAAAATAAAAAAATGTTTTAAAATCGTGTTTTTTAATAAATTAAATATAAAAAGTCGCTCATTATTACTATAACAACGAATTATAAATATGAAAATTATTGTTATAAAGGAAAATTTAAAAAAATCTTTTAGTGATGTCGAAGGGGGAATTGGGAGTGGTGTAATGCTGCCAATATTAAAAAATGTTTTAATTACTACTGAAGATGGAAGAATAAAAATTTGTTCAACTGATTTGGAAATTGCTATTACCAGTTGGATTAATGGAAAAATTGTGGATGAAGGTGGGATAACTGTGCCGGCTAATATTTTAGGAATGGTTTTAAATAATATTTCTGAAACGAAAATAGAATTAGAATCAACAGATTCAAAATTAAAAATAAAAACTGATAAATCAGAAAATATTATTCAAGGAATTAAAGATTCCGAATATCCTATTATTCCCACTATTAAATCTGATAATTACATTCAAATTAAAAGTGACATTTTAAAAAAATCTTTAAATCAAATAATTTCCGCTGCCGCCTCATCTGATAGAAGAATTGAATTAAATGGTATTTTATTTTATCTCAATAATGAATTAAAATTAGTAGCAACAGATACATTTCGATTAGCTGAAAAAACTTTAAAAAATAATGAATTTCAAACAAATATTACTGAATTGCGCGCTATTATCCCATTAAAAGTTATTCAAGAATTTTTGAAAATTTGTAAAGAAGATAAGATAATCAAAATCTATTTTGATCCTCATCAAGTAATGTTTGATTTAGAAGATGTTCAAATTATTTCACGTTTAATTGCTGGAAATTTTCCTGATTATCAATCGATTATTCCTCAGGATTTTCTAACAACCGTCTTAATTAATAAAGAATTTTTATATAATGCTATTAAATTAGCTTCTGTTTTTTCTTCAAAAATCAATAATGTTAATTTAAAAATTAAAGCACCTAATAAATTTATTGTTTATAATCAAGAATCAAGTATTGGTGAAACTAAATCAGAATTAGATGCTGAGGTAAATGGAGAAAACCAAGAATTAATTTTTAATTGGCATTATTTAATTGATGGATTAAAAAATATTGAAAGTGAAGAAGTTTTTTTAGGTTTTAATGGCGATATCAAACCTCTTTTAATTAAATCACCTAATGATAATGATTATTTTTATATTTTAATGCCGATTAAAAATAATTAATAATATGACTCGAGAAGAAGCTTTTAATCTTTTAAAACAAAAAATTCAAGATGTGAATATGATAAAACACTCTTTAGCGGTGGAAGCCTGTTTAAGAGATTTGGCTTTATTTTTTAATCAAAATCCAGATCAATGGGGAATGGCTGGATTACTTCATGATTATGATTATAAAGAAATGTTACCTTTTCCAGAAAAGCATGGTTTAATAGCAGCTGAGGAATTAGAAAAATTAGGTTTAAAAGATCCAGAAATTTTACATGCTATCAAAGCACATAATGAAAAAAATAATACCCCTCGTGAATCATTACTAGACAAAGCTATCCATTGTACCGATCCAATGACTGGATTAATTGTAGCGGCCACTCTAGTTTTACCTTCTAAAAAAATTAAAGACTTAAATGTAGAAATGATATTAAATCGCTATAAAGAAAAAAGATTTGCTGCTGGAGCTAATCGAGAAATTATTGCTCGTTGTTCAGAATTAGGATTGTCATTAGAAAAATTTTCAGAAATTTGTTTAAAAGCGATGCAAAAGATTAGCGATGATTTAGGATTGTAATTTTAAATATTAATGAATTATTTCTAAAATTTTTTGTTTTTGAATTTTTTCTTGAAGTATTTTATTATTGTTTAATTCCGGATCTGATTTTAGAATCATTTCCGCCTCTTTTTTAGCAATTTGTACTAATGACAAATTAGTTAAAGCCCGCATTAAGTTATCAGGCAATCCCGATTGTCTTTTACCAAGAAATTCACCCGGCCCTCTTAATTCCAAATCTTTTTCTGCTAATTCAAATGAGTTTTTAGCTGTGATAATTGCTTTTAATCTTTTTTGAGTATTTTGATTATTATTTTCGGTAAAAAGAAAACAATATGATTGATAAGGTCCTCGTCCAACTCGGCCTCTAAATTGATATAATTGAGCCAAACCAAATCTTTCTGCGCCTTCAATTAAAATAATTGAGGCGTTTGGCACATCAATTCCCACCTCAACCACAGAAGTAGAAATTAAAATGTCATATTCCCTATTAATAAATTTTTTCATAATTTCCTCTTTTTCTTTATTTTTTAATTTTCCATGTAACATTGCAATGTTTAAATCAGGAAAAATATCTTTTTTTAATTTTTCATATTCTTGAGTAACACTTTTGACTTCCAATTTTTCTGAATCATTAATTAAAGGACAAATAATAAAAACCTGTCTACCTTCTTTAATTTTTTCCCTAATAAACTGATAAACATCTTGCCTTTTTTCGGGAGTAATAATTTTTGTAATAATGGGTTTTCTATTTTTTGGTAGTTCTTTTATTAAAGAAACGTCTAAATCCCCCCACAAGGTTAAAGCCAAAGTGCGCGGAATGGGTGTAGCCGTCATTGATAGCAAATGAGGAATAAAATCATTATGATTACTTAACAATTTTTGTCTTTGTTCAACACCAAAACGATGTTGTTCATCAATAATTACCAAGCCTAATTTTTTAAATCTAATATTTTTTTGAATAAGAGCATGCGTGCCAATAATAATATCAATTTCATGATTAAGACAATTTTTAATAAAAGATTTTTTTGGTATATCAGAAATATTACCTTCCCAACCCAATCTAGTACTATTACTTGTGATTAATCCTATATTAATGTCAAAAATTTTAAAAAGATTAGTAAAATTTTGAAAATGCTGATGAGCTAAAATTTCTGTTGGAGCCATAAAAGCAACTTGATATTTGTTTTGGACGGTTATTAATGCAGCTACAGCAGCAACAATAGTTTTACCCGATCCCACATCTCCTTGTAATAAACGATTCATTGGTTTTCCTTTTTGAAAATCTTTTAAAATATCTAAAATCGCATTTTTTTGATCAATAGTTAATTGAAAATCTAAAGATTGAGCAAATTTTTTTAAGACATCCAAGTAAGGTTTTATGATAAATCCTTTATATTTTTGCAAAATCATTTTTTGTTTTAAAACAGCCAATTCTAAAATAAACAAATCGTCAAAAAGAAATCTTTTTTTAGCAGCTTCTGCTTCTTGTAAATTTTGAGGGAAGTGAATTTGATAAAGAGCTTTTTTTAATTCAGGAAATCCGTATTTATTTCTTATATAAACTGGTAACCAATCGGCAGGTATTCGCGTCTCTTTCAGACATTTTTTAATAAAAAATCTTAAAGCACGCGATGTTAATCCTTCGGTTTCCGAATAAACAGGAATTAAACCTGAAGTTTCTCTGCGGTCGTTGATGTTGATATCATTAATTTTTTCGTAATTAGAAGGTAAAAAATAAGTGCCATTTTTATCAATGACTAATTTACCAGCCACACTGATAAAATCATTAATTTTTAAATTTTTATTAATAAACGGCTGATTAAACCAAATAATTTTTGCAACACCCGAATCATCTTCTATAAGAACTTCGGTAAGATATATTTTTTTGCGCCAAGTTTTAAAAGTTTTTATATCTAAAATTTTGCCCTCAATAGTTACAATTTCATTAGGGATTAATTGATTAATTTTTTTGATATTTGAAAAATCATCGTAACGAAAAGGAAAATAAAATAATAAATCTTTTATTGTTTCAATATTAATTTTTTTAAATTTTTTTAAATAATTTTTGCCCACCCCAGCTAATTTTTCAATGGGCGTTTGAAAATCATACATACATTTTTATTATACACCAAAACCTTGTACCCCCACGAGGAATTGAACCTCGATCTCAGCCTCCGCAGGGCTGCGCTCTATCCGTTGAGCTATGGGGGCAGCATTTTAAGTTTAAAAAATATTAGCAATTAAATCAATTAAAGAGGGCTTAATTTCTTTTTCTGGTAGAAAATTTTTTAAAAATTCTCTAATTTTATCCGTTTTCTCTTTTTTAAAAGGAATAAAAAGATTGGGGTTTAAAAAATGATTGGTTTTGAAAAGAAGAAAATTTTTTTCAGCCGTTTCTATAATCCAGAAATAATTTAGATTTTTGTAAGAATAAAAAGTTTCTGATAAATAAACTCCTTCTTCTGTTAAGCGGTAAATTGATCTGCTTGGTTTTAAAAAATATAAAACAAATAATACATCAGCCAGAAGAATAATAACAAAAAAAATCCAATTCTTTTGAAGAAAAGCAACAACAATAAAAATGAGAGATAACACAAAAAAGATAATTGAAAGCCAGGAATTATAAGAATATTTTTCTTCCATCGTCCACCAAATTGGTTGAATTTTTTTGTTGTTTATTGTTTTATGAATTATTTTTTGATTATCTTGAGATTGTTGAAGGGTGTCTTTTTTTTGGTAGGAAGGTGAAGAAATAGAAGCTGTTTTTATTGGAATTGTTTTTAAATTTAAAACAGCTTTTGTTTTTTTGGATTGATTATTAGCAATAGCATCTATTTTTTTATCCATCATTTATTATTTTAATCCTTTTTTAATTGAAGATTAATACGTTTTTCGTTCAGGTTAATATTACTAATTACAAACTCTTCCTCTTTATTAAGTTCTAATTGTTCTTTCATTTTTTCAATACCGCCAAATTCTGAAGAATGGATAAAACCAAAAATGTCGGCATCAATCTGAATTAATGCACCAAAGGGTAAAAATTTATAAACCCTGCCTTTAATTATTTGTTGTGGTTGATAATTTTTTAATTTTTCAATAATAGGATCTTGTTCCAAAGCTTTTAATGATAAAATAATCTCCCCATTTTTATTAATGGAGGTAATTTTAAATTGATAAAAAGTATTAGGTTGAAGAATTGTATCTAATTTATCCACTGGCGACCAAGAAGCTTCGTCAATGGGCAAAAATGCTTTAATAAGAGGATGTTCTTTTAAAGAAATAATTGCTCCACCACTCGTTATTTTGTAGACACTTCCCTCAACAATATCGCCCACTTTGTATTTACTAATTAAATTTTTAATTTTATCTTCTTCTATTTTTTTCTCGGAGAAGATTATTTTTCCATCAGATGGGGTAAAGTTTAGAATTTTTACTTTTATTTCTTTTCCAACCAATTGTTCCAATGCTTCCAAAATTTTTTCTTTATTTCCACCTTCTACTTTAGGAAAATTATCCTCGGACATTTGAGAAGTAGGAAGGAATCCCTGGATATCACCAACTTTTATTAACAGTCCGCCCCGATTAGCGCCAAGAACTTTACCAGTCAAAACCTCATCTTTAGCTACCAATTCTTTTAATTGTTGATATTGTTCATGGGGGGCAATATCATGTAAAACAA
Source organism: Minisyncoccia bacterium (assembly GCA_049720475.1). Classification (GTDB taxonomy): domain Bacteria; phylum Patescibacteriota; class Minisyncoccia; order UBA6257; family JAAZHW01; genus SKW32. Next base: position 14,095 of record JBNASH010000024.1, on the reverse strand, counting down.
CTTCAACCATTCCAAATTCATTTTCTGGATTGACCACTCGAACTCTAATAATATCGCCTTCTTTTAAATCTTTGATAATATCAGCTGATTTAATAAATTCAGCGCCCCAAATTAATCCAGCGCCATATTGATTAAGATCTAAATATAATGCCTTTGGAGTTTTTTTAATAATTTTTGCTTCCAAAATTGTACCGGGATTTAATTTTGGCAAGTTGGTTAAGTGAAGCCAAGAAGGTCTCTTTTTGATTGTAGAAGAATTAGAGGTGGAATTTTGATTTAGCATAGTGTAAATAGATTAACAAATTTCTTTAAAAATGTCCAGAGTTAGAGTTGAAAAAAACTTTTAAAAAATTAAAATAAAAAATATGACTATTGAATGGTTTGGTGAAGGATGTTTTAAAATTACCGAAACAGGTAATCGCTTTTCGATTCTTACGGAAACACCCCGTAAGGATTCCGGATTATCTATCCCGCGCCACAAAACAAATGTTTATTTAAGCACTTTTTGTAATTTAAGTGATAGTTTGTTTGATTTAAATAAAAAAGAAAAAGAAGTTTTTATTATTAATAATGCCGGAGATTATGAACTGCAAAATAATTTTATTAAAGGAATAGTAGTTTCGACAAAAGAAGGATTGGTGAAGAGTGTTTATACAATTAAAATGGAAGATATTAAAGTTGCTTATTTAGGAACAATTACGAATAAAGAATGGACGCCAGAGGTGGGTAATTTTTTGGGTGAAGTCGATATAATGCTAATTCCCATTGGTGGTGAAGAGATGTTGGATGGAAGCCAGGCAGTTGAAGTTATAAAACAAGTTGAACCAAAAATAGTTATTCCAATGTATTACAAAATACCTGGTTTAAAGATTAAAAGAGCGGAATTAGAAAAATTTTTAGCAAAGATGGAGATAAAAAAACCAGAGGAAATGGATAAATTATTGATTAAAAATAAAGAGTTGGAAAATTGGGGAGAAGAAACCAAGGTTTATATTTTGAAAAACATATGAAGATTATTCAAAGAATAAAAAATTTGATTCATTTTCTCCAATCTTTACCCTATGAAAAGAGGGTATATTTGCTTCAAATTTCTCTAATTGTTGTTGTTTTGATTGGTTTTTTAGTTTGGATGTCTGTTTTTAAGAGCGAAGTGAGCAATAATAAAGTTGCTTTAGAAGAGAAAAAAGACGTTACCCCCAGCAAATTAGATATTTTTAAAAAGGGCATTTATGTGTCTTATCAAGATGTTTTATTGCCCGCTTTGAAAAAAGCTTCTGAGGTTTTCATTTCACTTTTTTCTTTTTCAGTACAAATAGTGATTAGAGTATTTAATTTTACTTCATATTTAGCGCAACAAATTCTTGTGCAGTATAAAGCGTATGCCCAATTAATTTATCAAGTCTTTTTCTAATAAACATAAAACATTATGAAAAAAAATCCTAAAAAATCCGATAGTAATTCTTCTAATCAAGAAAATTTAAAAAATAATTTTAATCAAAATGAAAAAATTATTCCGCGTGAAATAACCGAAGAATTAAAAACCGCTTACTTAGATTATGCAATGAGCGTTATTGTTTCACGTGCTTTGCCAGATGTTCGTGATGGGTTAAAACCCGTTCAGAGAAGGATTTTATATGCAATGGGTGAGGCTGGTTTTTGGCACTCGTCTAAATTTAGAAAATCAGCAAGTATTATTGGTGAAGTATTAGGTAAGTATCATCCTCATGGCGATATGCCTGTTTATGATGCTTTAGCAAGAATGGCTCAACCTTTTTCTTTGCGTTATCCTTTAATCGAAGGACAGGGAAATTGGGGTTCAATTGATGGTGATGCGCCAGCGGCTATGCGTTACACCGAAGCGCGATTATCGGTTTTGGCTGAGGAAATGTTGAAGGATTTAGATAAGGAAACAGTTCCATTTCAAGATAATTATGATGGAACGCGTAAAGAACCAGTAGTTTTACCAGCCAAATTACCCAATTTATTAATTAATGGTGCTTCGGGTATTGCAGTCGGAATGGCTACGAACATTCCTCCGCATAATTTAGGAGAGGTTTGTGATGCAATTGCTTATTTAATTGATCATCCTAATGCTGAAATCAAAGATTTATTAAATTTTATTCAAGGACCAGATTTTCCAACAGGTGGAGTAATTTATAATCGCCAAGCATTAGAAGAAATTTATAGTGCTGGTAAAGGAGCTATTACGGTTAGAGCATTGGCAGATATTCAAGAAAGAAAAGCTGGTCAATTTGATATTGTCATTACTGAAATTCCTTATCAAGTTAATAAAGCTGCATTATTGGAAAAAATTGCCGAGTTGGTTCAAGATAAAAAAATTGAGGGCATAAAAGACATCCGGGATGAATCTGATAAAGAAGGGCTGTGCATTACTATTCAATTAAAAAATGATGCTCATCCTCAAAAGATTTTAAATAATCTATTTAAGCACACTGATTTACAAAAAGATTTTCATGTGAATTTTCTGGCTTTAGTCGATGGCATTCAACCACAGACGCTTTCTTTGAAAGGATTGCTTGAGCAGTTTATTAAACATCGAGAAAACATTATTAGAAAGCGATCGGAATTTGATTTGGCAAAAGCTAAGGCGCGTTTGCACATTTTGGAAGGCTTGCTTAAGGCATTAAAAAACATTGATGCAGTTATTAAAACAATTAAAACTTCAAAAAGCCGTGAGGAAGCAAAAGAAAAATTGGTTAAGAACTTTAAATTAACAGCAATTCAAGCAGAAGCCATTCTGGAGATGAAACTCCAAACACTCGTTGGTTTAGAAAGGATTAAAATCGAAGAAGAAGCAAAATTAAAGGAAAAAGAGATAAAAGAATTAGAGGAAATTTTGGGTAGCCCGAAGAAAATTTTAAACATTATTAAAGAAGAAACATTGGAATTAAAAAAGAAATATGCTGATGAGCGGAAAACAAAAGTTGTGAATGCGGCTATAGGTGAATTTAAAGAAGAAGATCTAATTCAAGCACAGGATGTGGTGATTATGATGACTCAAGATGGTTATATAAAATCATTTGTTCCGGAAACAATCAAAACTCAAAAACGCGGGGGGAAAGGTATTATTGGTTTTGATGTTAAAGAAGAAGATAAAATTCAGCATATTCTTTTGGCTAATACCCATGATAATTTACTATTTTTGACAACGGCCGGCCGCGTTTTTCAATTAAAAGCTTATGAAATTCCTTTGGGAAACCGGACTTCGCGCGGTAAAAGCATTTTTAACTTTTTAGAATTGCCTCAAAATGAAAAAATTGCCGCCATTGTTAATTATTCTGTTAAAGAAAAAGAAACGCCCGAAGGATCTCTTGTTATAATCACTAAGAACGGAATTATTAAGAAAACATTATTAAAAGATTTTTTGAGTGTCCGACGTTCGGGATTAATAGCCATTCGTTTAAAAGAAGGCGATGAATTAAAAGATGCCAAAATCGTTAACAAAAATGACGAAATAATTGTTTTGTCAGCTTATGGTCAAGCGTTGAGATTTTCAGAAAAAGATTTAAGACCAATGGGAAGGACAGCGGCTGGTGTTTTGGGAATTAAATTGAAAAAAGAAACTGGCAACGAAGTAAGAGGATTTGATGTTATTCCTTCAACAATGAAAGATGGTTTATTGTTAGTTGTTACAGAAAAGGGTTTTGGTAAAAAAACAATGCTAAAAGATTATCGCTTGCAACATCGAGGGGGACAGGGAATTAAAACAGCTAAAATTAATGAAAAAACAGGCAAGGTTGTGGCTATTAGAGTAATTTCTAAAGAAGATAAAGAAGCTTTGTTAATTTCTAAAGATGGAATTTTAATCAAAACTGACCTGGATAATATTTCACAGCAATCTCGCACTTCTCAAGGAGTAAGAATTATTCGTTTGGCAGAGGGGGATTTGGTGGCGGGGGTTGTGGTATTATAATTTCTTTGTGGTAGAATATAATAGTATATGGCCGAAATGTTTAACCCCAAAATTGTTGTTGCTCAATTAAACATTCCATCCGGCGCTGTTGTAGCAGATTTTGGGTGTGGTAGTGGATATTTTACTTTGGAATTAGCTCAAGCCGTTGGGCCTAAAGGCAAGGTTTTTGCTATTGATGTTGTGCCGGAGCAATTGGAATCAGTAAGATCTTTGGCCCAAATGAGAGGTTTAAGTGATATTATTGAAACTCGCTGGGCTAATTTGGAAAAAACGAGCACATTAGAAAAAGAAAGTTGTGATTGGGTGATTGCCGCTAATTTGTTTTTTCAAATTTCTAATGATTTAAAAGAAAGCGTTTTAAAAGAAGCAGCGAATATTTTAAAAAATGGTGGCAAAATAGCAATAATTGATTGGAAAAAAGATTCAGTCATTGGACCACCTAAAGAACAACGTTTTGATAAAGAAGAGATTATTCAATTGGCAGCCCGCCAAAAATTAAAATTATTTAAAGAAATTAACCTCGGCGATACCCATTGGTGCGTTGTTTTAATAAAATAAAATGGCAGAACTTACTAAATCGCAAAAAATTATTTTTTTGGTTTTTGGCATTATTATATTAATTGTTGTTTTGATGTTGTTAGGCATTTTGCCTGGTTTAAAATCAACTCAACAAAAAAAATCTCCACCTTTACCACCAATGACTTTGGAGTTTTGGGGGATTGATAACGAAGATTATTTTAAGCCTTTAATAGAAAAATTTACAACTCTTTATCCCAATGTTACCATTCATTATAAAAAAATTAACGAAACAGAATATGAATCTAAACTCATTGATGCTTTAGCTGCCCAGTCAGGGCCGGATATTTTAATGATTAAAAATAGTTGGATTCCAAAACATATTAATAAATTGTATCCTTCGTCTGTTACTTTGAAAGATTTAAAAAATACCTTTGTTGATGTAGTAGCCTCAGACTTATATTATGTTTCTAATTCCCAAGGACGGGTTTGGGCTTTGCCTTTGTGGGTGGATACTTTAGCATTGTTTTATAATAAAGATTTATTCAATAATGCTGGCATTGCTTTGCCACCCCAAAATTGGGAAGAATTTATAAAAGATGTTCAATTATTAACAAAAAGAGATAGCAGCGGCAATATTCTTCAGGCTGGAGCGACATTAGGCACGGTCAACAATATTTCTTATCCAACCGAGATTTTATTGACATTAATTATGCAGAATGGGCAGCAATTAGTTGATGAGACGGGAAATGCAATTTTTAATAGCTCCAAAGCTCGAGATGCCATTAATTTTTATTTGAGCTTTGCTAACCCTACGGCACCTAATTATTGTTGGAATTCTTCATTGGGTAATGATATTGAACTTTTTGCTCAGAATAAAGTAGCAATGATTATTGCTTATAGTTTAGATATACCAAAAATAGAAGGATTAAATCCATATTTGAATTATGGTGTTTCTTATTTACCTCAACCAACTGATGCCAAATTAAAACAAAATCTAGCTAATTATTGGGCTTTGGCTGTTTCGGCTACTTCCCGTTATCCTCAGATGGCGTGGAATTTTATTTATTATATAATTAACAATGGAATGAAAGATTATATGGATTTGACCCGGCGGCCAACGCCGATGCGCACTTTAATTAGTGAATGTCAAAAAGATGAGAAATTAGGCGTATTTTGCGAACAAAGTTTATTTGCGAAAAGTTGGCTTCAATTGAATCCCGAGAAAAATACCCAAATTATAAAAAATATGTTAGAATCAATAATAAGCGGTCGTAGTAATGTTAACACCGCTTTATCCCAGGCCGTGGATTTAATTAACAAATAATGAAAAAAGAAATAATAATTTTTTCACTGATTTTAATATTTTTGTTTGTCACGCAAATTACTGTTTTTGCTCAGGTAAAAATAGATGTTGAAAAACAAACAGCCGATAAAGGATTGTTATCCGGTATTGCCTCTGCTTGTTATGAGTCCGGTCAATGTACTTTAATTGATTTTATGATCGTTGTTAGTAACATTTTCCGTTTATTACGGGAAATTGCGTTTTGGGCAGCGGTTGGTTTTGGTATTTATGGGGGTATTAATTTAATTATTTCTCAAGGCAATCCTTCAAAAATTAAAAGTGGTCGAAATATTATTATGGCTGCTTTTGTTGGTTTAATGATTGTTTTTGGGGTGAGTTTAATTATTAATATTGCGCTTCTAGCCCTTAGTAAAAAACCAATTACGATAGAATATATTTGGACTCCCCAAGAAATACTCTTTAAAAAATAATTGAAAATAGTATGTCCCATCAATTATTGACCAAAATTTTTATTTTCTCTATATTATTAATAGCAATCTTTTTGACAAATTATGTTTTTGCCCAAGGATTACCCGATCCTTTGGGCGGCAGAACTCTTTCAAGTTTGGCTGGCACAATTATTAACTGGTTAATGCAAATCGCCGTTCCTTTAACAGCTATTATGACTATTTGGGGGGCGATTTTATTGATGACGGCAATGGGTAATCCTCAAAAAATAAAACAAGCGCAGGGAGCTTTAACTTGGGCAGTAGCTGGTTTAGTTGTTATTATTATTTTGCAGGGTTTGTTCAAATTTGGCCAAACTACTATTGAAAAGGCAAAGGGTTTATCCGATCTACTTAACACTATTCAACAATATTTACTTTATATTGGTGGCCCCTTAGCAATAGTTACATTTTTATACGGTTCTTATTTATTAGGAACAGCTAAACCAGAAAATGTAAAAACAGGCAAAAATATTTTGATTTGGACTTCAGTGGCTTTGGCTATTATTAGTGTTTTCACCGTCGCCAATCTCATCAATATTATCAATCACTTAGCAAAATAAAATATGAAAAAATTTTTTATAGCCTTAATTTTAATAAGCCTGGGATTAATATCAGCAACTTCTATTATAAAAGCTCAAACAAATGAAGCTTTGCCTACAATTGAAATAAAAAGTATGGATGATGTTGTCAATATAATCAATAATATTGCCAAGTGGATGTATACGATTATTTTGGCAGTAGCTGGAATTTTTGTTTTGATGGCCGCTTTTACTTTCTTTACGGCTGGTGAAAAAACCGAAAATGTAAAAAAAGCTCGAAACCAAATTTATTATGCGGTTGTGGCTTTGGTGGTAGCGGTTTTAGCTTTTAGTATTAAAACAATTGTAATTGCTATTTTACAGAAATAATTTAAAATTAAATTAAATAAAGGTCGTTTAATAAATTAAATAATATAGGTCAAAAATTAAATATGAAAAAAATTAAAGAAATTGGTTTGTGGGTTATAACATTGAGTTTGGCTTTGGGTCCGGCAATTTCTGCTTTGGCTCAGATTTCAGCACCTATTGAACCTACTACCAAGGGAGGTCTAGAAACTTGGCTTGGCATTGTGCAACGAGTATTTCAGTGGCTTTATACTATTATTTTAATACTCGCTATTGGTTTGGGTTTGTATGCTGCCTTTTTGTATTTAACATCAGGAGGAGATGCTGGCAAAGTTAAGCAAGCAAGTAAATATTTGATTTATGCCATTGTGGGGTTGGTTGTTGCTGTTTTGGCCTTTAGTATCACCAAGATTGTTGGTAGTTTAATTAATGAGGGTACGATGAGATAATTAGGAAAATTTTAAGGATATAATCTATTAAAAAATCAAAGCTAGTATTAACTAGCTTTGATTTTTTATTAATAAAAAGATAAAAATGATATTTTACTGATGAGGTGCCGAGGGAGGGATTCGAACCCTCAACCCCAAATGGGACTAGGTCCTAAGCCTAGCGCGTCTGCCAATTCCGCCACCTCGGCCAATTTTATTTTATTAAAATCAAATCTAAAATTTTTTCAAATGCTTCTTGACTGGTGGCAACAATAAAGTATTCGTTATAAAAACCATAATAAAATTCATTGCCTGTTGAGAATTTAATATATTGAGCTTTAACTGGTCCAATCTCTTTTGGTAAAAATGGCTGAACAGGCGTGCCAATATTTTCTAAATATTGAGAGGTTAATAAATCTGGATTTTTTTCAAGCAATCTTTCAAAAGCCAAACCAAAACGAGATTTTAGATTAGACAAAGCAAAAACAGTGAGATTAGAAGCGTTGATTTTACAAACATAAGCAATAGATTTTTTACTGAGTTCATCAGAATAAACAACAAAGGAGAAATTAGCAAAAAATTTCGGTTGATCGCTTATAGATATATCGTTGAAATTATCATAAAGCAAATGAAGAAATTCATCGGCAGTAACAAAATCGCCGCTGGGTTTGGTAAAAATAATTTGTTGGATTGTTTGAGCGGGAAGCAGGTGCTGTTTAATAATAATTTTTTCAAAATCATCCAATGATAAATTCATTTGTTCATAAACAGATTGGCCAGAAAAATTAACTAATAAAGAGACATATTGAGCTTGAGGAGTGGGGGTGGCTTGGTGTTTTGGAGTTTGGGGTTTGTGGGAGAGAAAATAAACAAGGCCGGCAATAATAGCTAAACCAAAAATTGTTCCGCCGATAATTAAGATTAAATTCTTTTTCTGGGGCTTGATTTCTTGGTCGGCAGCATCGGTTGGAAAGAAAGTAATTGCTTGCTCTTGATTAATTTTCTGACTCAATTCCTCGAAATCTCTTCCCAGAATTTTTCCGCTAATTAATCCGCCACCGCTTTTTCTAAGATCTTCAACATCGGTTTCAAGAGTGCGGATTTTAATTTGAGATGGTGGTTTTTTAAGAATTTCCGCCATATCTTTATTATATTCAATTTTTCTGATTAAACAAAATTAAAAATTATTAACAATTTCAAAAATAGCGCCAAAAACTAGTAAGGCAATCAAAATAATTCTCAAGGCAGAAGGGATTTTTATTAAGTAGGGAGGTGTTTGATTTCCTTTTGTCTGGGCCTTTTTATGGATAAGAAAATTTAATAAGCTTTCAATTCCCAAAATAAAGGCGCCTAAAAAACCAATGACTTTAATAAAATTATGAATACCCAATTGATAAAGCAAAAGAGGCAATACAACAGGAATAAGCCAGGCAATTTTTGGTTGAAGCTTTAAATCCAAGATAAGTGAATTTTTGAAATTAAACGCCAAGATAAAATAAGAAGTAATAATTAAAACAAGACCCAATAAATCAGTGGCCATACCTAAAATGGGATTTTTAGCAACTAATTGAGGGACTACGTCCCAGGAAATATTATGAGCACCCAAAATTCCGATAGCGCCTAAAACGAATATTAAATATAAAAAGGCCGGCGCAATACTCCCTAAAATGATTGGTTTTTTAAAATTGATTTCGTGGGGCGTTAGCGATTTTTTACGGAAATAATTAAAAATTTCTGGCACGGCTGATCCGCCGGATAAAGCAAAAAGCAAAACTCCATAAGGCAGGAAGAATTCTTTGAAATTAATCAAAGGAATTTGCGATAAATTTAAATGAGGAATTCCAAAAATAAAAAAAGTAAAAATTAAAACCAAGATTAAAATAGCACCCATTGCTTCGCCAATGCTAATAAATTTGATGCCCAAAACAACCCCAAGTGAACCTAAAAACCAAAGCAATAAAACGGCTAAATTAAGATCGATGGGATGGCCAATAATATTGAAAAAATTATAAATAAATTGACCTCCTAAAATTAAATAGGCCAAAAGACAGCCGCCGACACTAATAAAGGTCGTTAAAGTGACCAATTTTTTAGCCCATGGTCCTAAATAAATTTCTGCCAAACCAATAAAACGATGTTCTTCTTTTGTTCTGAGAAGTGATTCTCCAAAAATTAAATGGGTAATGGTGCAAATTATTGTTGCTAAAGCAAGATAAAAAAGAAAGATTAAACTGCCTGATTGAGAAAAAATATAAGGCAAAGAAAAGATGCCGGCACCTAAAATAGTGCCAGCTAAAATTGTTGAAGCAGCAAAATAAACTTCAAATCTTTTAAATTGACTCATTGGACGATTTTTTAATTTTTCTAGTTAAGGATTTTTCGACAAAGAAGAAAATAATTAAAACAATTAAAACCAAACAGGTGGCAATGATGGCTAAGCTATATAATTTAAAACCAACCGCCATTCCTATGGCTGCGGAAACCCATAAACTGGCAGCAGTGGTAATGCCATAAATTTTAGAACGATGAAAAATAATTACTCCAGCGCCGAGAAAGCCAATGCCAACGATAATTTGAGAAGCTAAACGTGATGGATCAAAAGATAAACCATTACCTCCGGTAGCCTTATATTTTAAAGCCATTGTTTCAGAAATAATGGTAAATAAAGTAGCGCCCAAACAAACAAGCGAATAAGTTCTAAACCCTGCTGGTTTTTGGGCTATTTGTCTTTCCAAACCAATAAGAGAACCTAATAATAAAGATAAAAGAAGTTGTCCAAGAATAATTAAATCCCCACTCATTAAAATACAAATTAAATAAATTTATTCGACTAAATAAACTTCATTTCCTTCGTGTACTTTTTGATCAACTTTAATCCCTACTTCATCGCCTTTTTTGGCTTTTTTCACTGCTTCATGTTCGATTTGCATTGAAGTAACTTCTTGTTCAAATAAATCTCCTAAATGACTGCGGAAAAGAATTTTATCACCAACAGCCAAAGGAGCTTTTAATTTTAAAGCAGCCACACCGATTTTGTCAAAATAATGAGTCACCACAGCTACTAATTTTTCTTTTTTTTCTTTTGTGTTGGTCTTTTTGGGCATATTTTAATTTAAAAATCGACCTTTAAAAGTGATTATTTATTTTCTTTTCTTTTTGAATAGCTTCTATTACTTGTTCAACTAATGCTTTAGGGTCGCTATTAAAAATTACTTTGCCGGGGCCGCGGTGGGCTTTTTCAATAATCTCTTTTAGCATATCACAAATACCACCGGTTCCTTCCAAAACGCCAGTGATTCTATTTTCCTCAAAAGCAACAGTAAATTCGTTTAAAGTGCCGATGCGACCACAAATAGTAATAACAGCGTCGGCAGCACGGGTTAAAAGAAGATTGCGGCCAGCATAACCTGAGCCGGTGTAAATAATTAAATCATGATAATCAGTGGGCAAATGATATTTTTTAACATGTTCTTGTTCAGAAATGGCTGGTGATAAACCAATAACAATTCCTCCCGCTTCTTTGGCAGCCTTGGCTACCCAATAAGGAGCGCCGGTTGTGGCACCGGTTACAACAATACAATCATGTTTAACTAATTCCCGCGCCAATTCCATTGACATTTCCATTGCCTGTGGACTGCAAAGACCAGTTTCCGCTGCACCAGAAATAGCAATTTTGATTTTAGGTTTAAATATTTCCATATAGAATAATTATACTGCAAAAATTCAGAAAAACAAAAAATTCGAAATCATCTTCTAATCACTCGTGGTCCGCCCAGCAGGACTCGAACCTGCAACCGTTTGCTTAAGAGGCAACTGCTCTGCCAATTGAGCTATGGGCGGCTTTCATATTTATATTAAGAAAATTTTGAATTTCTTCAAGAAAAACAGGCCCTTAAAAAAGGACCTGTTGGTATGTTTTTTGGGCAACGTCGGCAATTTCACTCATGATTTTATTGGTGGCGTCGATTAGAACAAAGGGATTGTCATCAATTTCTTTTTGTGTTTTTCTTCCTATTTGAAAAGAAGGACCAATATAAATTTCTTTTTTAGCAAAAAATCCGATTACTCCTTCTTTAAACCCGTATGTTTTCGGCCCAAAACAACCTATAGGAACAATTTTGCAACCACTGAGCAAAGCAATCACTGCCGCCCCCCTTTTTCCTTTTAATAACTCTTTTTGGGGATTGCGATGCCCTTCAGGAAAAATGACCACCACATTTCCTTCCCGAATTAATCTAGCGGCCTTAATTAAGCTTTCACTCGCTGCTGGCAAATAACCAATACCCTCCATACCAATTGTTAAAATACTGCTTATTACATGGTATTTAAAGAAATTTTTCTGAAGATGTTTTGCTCCAATAAAGTAAATTTTTTTCTTTTTGGGAAGAAGATAAAGTTTGAAATAAGCATAAAGCGCGGCAGCAATAACAAGTGGGTCGTAATTATTTTGGTGGTTAGCAACAATGAGAAATCCTTCGTTAACTGGTAAATTTTTCAAACCCTCGATTTTTTTCAAAGGGGTCCGAGTTAAAGAATAAACAATCCAATAAAGAATTTTATAAAAGAGCATTTCAACCTCCTCAATTAAAATTGTTAAATACCCAAAAACAGTTTAATTTTTTTGAAAAAATATTCAAGCCTTGCCAAAATTGGTTTTGGGTTAAAAAATTTTTCCGAAAAAATTAGTGCCCTCGGAGGGATTCGAACCCCCAATTCCAGTTCCGAAGACTGGCGTGATATCCATTTCACTACGAGGGCTTTCCTTTTCAATTTATCATTTTTGCGGAAAAAATCAAATTATTTGAAAAATGAACGATTTTAAGATAAGATAAGAAGGATGAAAATTCCCAAAGAAATTCTAGAAATTATTCAAAAATTTGAAGAAAGCCCCAAAAAATTTGAAATTTATTTAGTTGGCGGTTGTGTGAGGGATTTGCTTCTTAATCGCGAACCAAAAGATTGGGATTTAACGACCAATGCGACGCCCGAAGAAATTCAAAAATTATTTCCCAAAAGTTTTTATGAAAATCAATTTGGCACTGTTTCGGTGATTACTAATTCAGAAAAAGAAAGTTTAAAAATCGTTGAGATTACTCCGTTTCGTTTAGAAGGGAAATATACTGACAAGCGTCATCCAGACGAAATTAAATTTGCCAAAACTTTAAAAGAGGATTTGGCGCGCCGCGATTTCACGATTAATGCGATGGCTTTAAAAATAGAGAATAAAAAAATAGAAGTGATTGATTATTTTGACGGCCAAAAGGATTTGAAAAACAAAATTATTCGGGCGGTGGGCGAGCCGGAAAAAAGATTTAATGAAGATGCTTTAAGATTGATGCGGGCAGTGCGTTGCGCCACTGAATTGGATTTTGTTATTGAAGAAAAAACGAAAAAAGCGATTTTGAAGCTGGCTAAAAATTTAACTTTGATTTCCAAAGAGCGCATCCGTGACGAATTGATTAAAATTTTAATGACCGAAAACGCCGCCAAAGGAATTTTTATGCTTCATCAATTGAAACTTTTGCTTTATGTGATTCCGGAATTAGAAGAAGGGGTTGGTGTTGTTGGTGTAACCAAAAAACTTAAATCCCATATTAAATACGAAAGTTTAACCGCTTTTGAACATAATTTAAAAACTTTGGATTATGCGGCCAAACATAATTTTAATTTAGAAACGCGTTTAGCGGCGTTGCTTCATGATGTTGCTAAGCCGCGTACAAAACAAGGCGAAGGATTAGAGGCGAGTTTCAAAGGTCATGAACAATTGGGCGCAAAAATGACTAAAGAAATTTTAATACGGTTGCATTTTTCTAATAAAGTGATTGAAAAAGTAGTGAAGTTAGTTCGTTGGCACTTTTTCTTTTATGATGTGGAGAAGGTGACGCCAAGTGGTGTCAGGAGATTAATTCGCAATGTCGGCAGTGAAAATGTTGATGATCTTTTAAGATTGAGAGAAGCCGATCGCTTTGGTTCTGGTTTGCCGAAAATATCTTCGTATCGTCTAAGACATTTGCGCTATATGATTGAAAAAGTCAAAAGAGATCCAATTGAGCCAAAAATGCTGAAAGTTAAAGGCGATGATGTGATGAGAATTTTAAATATTCCGCCATCGCCAAAAGTGGGCTGGGTTTTAAATATTTTGCTGGAAGAAGTTTTGGATGATCCTTCAAAAAATGATAAAGAATATTTAGAGGGAAAAATTAAAATGTTGGGAAAATTGTCCGATGAAAAATTGAAAGCAATGGCTAACGAAGCCAAAAGAAAAAAAGAAGAATTTGAAGAAGAGGTTGACCAAAGCATCAGAAAAAAATACAATGTATAAGTAAATTTTGCCGGAGGCAGTTTCTATCTATCAGTAGTTAGATGGCAAAAGGAAGAGCGGGTGGTTTTAAAAAGCGGGGTGTAGTATAACGGTAGTACGCTGGGTTCGGGACTCAGTGGCCCGGGTTCAACTCCCGGCACCCCGACCAGATGCAACTTTCATTATTTTTTGGGAAAGATGTTTGCTCGCTCGCCTCGCCTTCGGCTCGGCTCGCTTC
>JBNASH010000023.1:0-1281 GCA_049720475.1 Minisyncoccia bacterium | reverse complement strand
AAGAAGGAAAAATGAAAGCATCACTTGCGGCAAGGATTTCGGGAATGTCGTTTCTAAATCCCAAAAACTTAATTAATCTTTCGAGAGAATTTTTCTTCACCAGATTTTTCAGAGACTCCTCATAAAATTTTTCTGAAGTTTCAGCTTCACCAACGAAAAAGAAAAGCGTTCCGTGAAGTTTATCTTTAATTGATATAATTGCATTGATTATCGCATCCTGTCCTTTCCCTGGTGAAAGTCTAGCAATGTTTGTAAATACAAAAACATCGTTCTCTATTTCAAGTTCGGTTCTGATTTTTTCACGGTTGTATTTTGAAGGATTAAATTTTGTAAGATCAACAACATTAGGTATAATAACGACTTTTTCTTCTTTGAGCGGAGTAGTTTCAATTAAGTTTTGTTTGATTACACTTGAGATTGCAATTGCTTTATCAACTTTTTTGTAAATCATTTTATGCAAAAAATCTTTTTTCTTTATAAACGAGCCAAGTTGTTTTGTTAAAACGAGATGAATTTTTTTATCGATTAACATTAGTGCTGGTGAAATTGTCCAAAGATCTTTTGAAAATTGAGTGTGGATTAAATTGATCTCGTTTTGGAGTATAAATTTTCTCAACAATAAAATGTTTTTAATATTTAGATAGGAGTTTGATTTTACTTTTAGTTTTTTATGTTCGGGGATAAAATTTGAGTTTAAGTCAATTTTAGAATCTTTTAGACAAAAAAGATATACATCCAGGTCATGCCTTAAAAGTTGTTCAGCTGATTGAACTGTAAACATTTCCATTCCGCCCCAAGATGGAGACAAGCAAGAAATCAATATCTTCATATTTCTATTTTTTTATGACAAATTAAATCAGAAAATGAACTTGAACAACAATACTAAATATTTTTTTAGAAATTTACTCCGAAATGACATTGTTAATGGTAAAAAACTTTTTAATTTTTACATAAAAGATTGAGGTGATTTATGGTTGAAGCAAAATGGTGGAAGACACTGGATAATGGAAAAATTCTTTGCACTTTATGTCCGAGATTTTGCACAATTGGCGAAGGGCAATACGGCTTTTGTTATGTTCGTCAAAATCATAATGGCAAGCTTTATTCAATTGCTTACGGTAGGCCGACTGGATTTGGAATTGATCCAGTAGAAAAAAAACCACTGAATCATTTCCTTCCAGGAACAAAAATTTTGAGTTTTGGAACGGCTGGTTGTAATCTTGGCTGTAAATTTTGTCAGAACTGGAGCATAAGCAAAGCTCATCTCGATGATACAAATGC
>JBNASH010000022.1:0-1502 GCA_049720475.1 Minisyncoccia bacterium | reverse complement strand
AGGAATTTTACTTGTCGTCTATGAAAGAAATGGAAATCAATCTGATAAGATTAATTACTCAGGATTATTATTTGCTCTGTTAGCATCAATTGGTCAGGGAATTGGACTTGTATTTGCAAAAATTGCGTTTATGGATTCAAGCAATTCGTTAAATGGTTTTGTTGCAACAAGTGTAAGACTTGCTGCATCACTTTCAATTTTACTCCCTGCATCTATTTTGATGAAAAAACTCAAAAATCCAATCGATGTTTTTCGAAAAGATCTGAAAGCTTTAATATTAACAACTGGCGGTTCAATTGCTGGTCCTTTCTTAGGAATCACTTTTAGTTTAATTGCAATATCTCATACAAAAGTTGGAATAGCTTCTACAATTATGGCTTTACCTCCTGTCATTATGCTTCCCCTGGTCAGGTATTTTTATGATGAAAAATTAACTTACCGATCAATCCTTGGAGCTTTTATTGCTGTTACAGGAGTAGCAATTTTGTTTTTAAGAAATTAGTTAAATGAATAAATTATATTTGATAAAAGTCTGAACTATAAATAGATGTCGAAGAATTACAAATTAATTTTTACTTTTACATTCTTGTTTATATTAACATTGCTCAATTTGAGTTGTGATGCACCACATTTAAATCCATTCGATCCACAAAATCCGTCAAAAAAAACTTACATAATTGAAGGCTATGTTTATTCTTTTTCGTTACCTCGAATTCCGATTTCAAATGCATTTGTTATCTGGCAAAATGAAAATAAGGCTGTTCTGACTTCATCAAATGGTTATTTCAGGATTGATATTCAAAATTTTAAAAACGGTTGGTTAAAAGTAATTCAAGATGGATACAAACAAGATTCAGTATTTGTAAACTGGAATTCGACAAATTTTTACAAGGAGTTTTTTCTAAATCAAATTCCAAAACTCGACAGCATTGCGTTTTATTCTGTTCTTTTAAATCAATATCCAAATTTGCAATCAACAACCTTAAATCTGAGTGTAAAAATTAGTGATCGAGATAATGATGTTGATTCTGTTTTTTTTGAAAATTCATCTGACAAATCCAGATTTTCATTAAGTTATAACCCACAGACAAAATTCTACGAACGAACATTTGATGAGCTTGATTTCAATGTTGAAGATTTTTCTGAAATAATTGGAATTAAATTCAATATTTTAGTTAAAGATTTTTCTGGAGATCTATTTAAGATTGGAGAAGAAAAGCTTAACCGAATCATTAAAAACGAAATTACACTCGAAGCTCCATTGAACAACGATACTGTTTCAAGTAAACCTTACCTCCAATGGCGAAGATTTATTCCGGGCTTTAAGTTTTATTATTCAGTCGAAGTTTTTAACGATGAATTTCCTCCAAAAACCGTTTGGTCAAAAGAAAATATTTCGATGGAAGAAACGGGAGTACAAATCGAAAATGATTTACCAGCGGGAAATTACTATTGGGTTGTTTGGTGCGTTGATCAATTTTTGAATAGAGCTCGTTCTAAAC
>JBNASH010000021.1:0-1385 GCA_049720475.1 Minisyncoccia bacterium | reverse complement strand
TAATCTCAGCTCCGGCTTTTGTTTATTCCTTGTGGATATAAATTTTTAGATTACTATAATCAAGACTATATTTGACTTTTAAGCTTTTATATGATATACTATAAGATATTTAAGTGGTCAAAAGCCACTTGGTAATCCCGAAGATTAACCCGGGAAAAAGCTTCCCGGAGATTAATCCGGGATTGCACCTTAAAATCGAGATTAAAGTACTAAAAACCAATCAACACAAAATGCTTGTGTTGATTAACTAAACTCTGGTTTTTAGGAAATAATCTTAAAGGGTTCAGGTTACTCAAGGGCAAAGGTTCGCTGGCTGAGGCGTTCGAACAAGTGAAAAACTCATGGTAACCTCCAAACTCACCTCCTTTCCTGCTGAAAGTTAGTGCTCTTTTTTCAAAAAGGGCAATAACAAGTAAGCAAGATTGGCTTGCACTTTGAGGATAATTAAAATACAATGTTTTTTTAGTTAACGGGTTAAAAAGTTAACGAGTTTTTAAATGAAAGTCAATAAATTTGAAGATTTAGAAATTTGGCAATTGGCAATAAAAATCACAAAGTTTATCTACAATATTACTTCAAAAAAAGATTTTTCAAAAGATTTTGAATTAAAAAGCCAGATAAGAAAAGCGGTAATTTCCATCTCCTCTTGTATAGTAGAAGGCTTTGAAAAAAATAATAATAATGAGTTTAAAAGATTTTTAGAAATTACCAAAGATCATGTAGCGAAGTAAGAAATCAACTTTTTATCGCTTTAACTGTAGGATATATTAGCAAAGAAGAATTTGAAATTGGAAATAAACTTTTACTTGAAGAGTCAGCAAAGCTTGGCAGATTAATAAATTATTTAAAAAAAATCAAATCAAAAGGCCAATTCCTCAACAAATAACTAACTAATACGTTAACCAGTTAACACGCTAACTCATTAACACGTTAACACGCAACTCGTTAACTCGTTAACTTATTATTGTCTTCAGAGTGCAAGTCAATTAAAGAAAGGAGAGGAAAATGGAAAATTTCAAAATAAAAAAACAATTTAATGGGAGTGCACAGCCCCATTAGTATCGAATAGATACTATAAAATTCTTAAGCAGCAAGTAGGATGCGCCGAAAAAAAGGTTGCTACCGAAGAAAGCTTAAGAAACGTGTCAGGCGAAAAACCTCAGCCTGTTCTCATCAAAAAATGAGAAAAATCTCGATTGGGATGAGGGAATCTGAAACATAAAAAAGGAGGAGATAAAATGAACATCCGAACGACAATAAGAGGGATAATTTTCATTGTTGTTCTGGAAATATTGGCCTTAATGGTCTATTCCCAGAATCCACGAGTTGGAATAATAATCCAACTGTGTATTTTGCTGCTAATAGTGATAGCAGCAGTTGCAGCT
>JBNASH010000020.1:0-1044 GCA_049720475.1 Minisyncoccia bacterium | reverse complement strand
AAGAAACTTTTCTGCTTCTGTAAATTCAAAAATACTTTTCTCAAATTTTTTAATTAATGGGCTTTTGGGTTATCAATTTAATAAGCTTTCCATCGACGATCCTCTGCTGTCAATTAACTTGAAAACAAAATTTTTCCAAACTAATGAAAGGTCTTTGATCTCGAAATTTTTTATTCATTTGTTACTATCTCAATTAAATGTCTCAGCAGGATTTACCTCGAGTTTAGAAAAATTTGACAGAATTGAGGTTAGTGAAAATGAAAACACAAACAATCAATTCAATAGAAGAATTTATAGTTTTAATCTCACCTCGAATTATTCTCAAAAAATTTTAAAGGACGATCTGACTTTAAATTTTGCTTTGCTTTTCTCTCAGAATTTTGTGAGAGACCTATTCATCAATTCCAAGAAAAACATAAAATTTTCAAATTCAAGAACTGGTATCTCAATTAATTCATCATCTTCGAAACTAACTGTTTATGGGAACATCGGAACAGGAACGAGATTGCCGAATTATTACGAAATCATTTTTTCAAAATTAACTTCTTTTAAAGGAGTAATGCGCGCAGATGTAATGTGCTGAGCCTGTCGGAAACCGCAACATGGAAAAATTATAATAAGAATAAATATTCCCAAAAGCCAATAAAGTCTTATTTTCATTTTTTACCTTCTTTTAATAAGTCTTCTATAACCGCCACCACCTGCGGACTATCCCAGTCAATAACCCCCATGGCCCGATAACGGATTTTTCCTTCCCAATCTATGAGAAAAGATGTGGGATGTACCCATACCCCGAATAGATTTCCGACTTTGTTTTTTTCATCTAAAAGTATCGTTATTTTTGAGGGATTCTTTTCCAAAAATTTTAGAATAGTTTCTTTGGATTCTTTAGCGTTAATGCGCAATATGATTATGTCTTTTGATCGGTTATATAGTTTTTCTAAGAGTGGCGCTTCCTGCCGACAATGAGGACACCAAGTAGCCCAAAAGTTTAACAGGACAACCTTGCCCCGGTAATCTCTAATTTTTACTAAGTTTCCTTCT
>JBNASH010000019.1:0-1236 GCA_049720475.1 Minisyncoccia bacterium | reverse complement strand
AAATATCCATCCTGTTTCATAATAATTAAACCTTCTTTTCTGGCTTGATTTTCAATATCTTTAGCTGATGCTTGTTGTAGAATCATTTTATTAATATTTTGACTAATTTTTAATACTTCAAAAATAGCAATCCTTCCATAATAACCAGTATGTGAACATTCCTTGCAACCCTCTCCTTTATAAAGTAATATCGGCTCATTTTGATATTTTTTTGGTAAAAATTCTCCCAAAACCTCTTTAATATTTTTTTCAACTTCAGGAGGTGGTTGATATGATTTTTTACAATAAGGACAAATTCTCCTGGTAATTCGCTGAGCCACCACAGCGTTTAAAACCGATGCTACTAAAAATGGTTCTGCACCCAGGTCAATCAAACGAGGAATAGCTGTTGAGGAATCATTGGTATGTAAAGTGGAAAAAACCAAGTGGCCAGTTAAAGCCGCCTGAATGGCTAACTGAGTCGTTTCTTTATCGCGGATTTCACCAACTAAAATAATATTGGGATCCTGTCTTAAAAAAGCACGAAGACCAGTAGCAAAGGTTAGACCAGCTTGAGGATTGATCTGTACTTGGTTAATCCCTGGAATTTGATACTCAACTGGATCTTCAAGAGTCATAATGTTAACGCCAGGCTTATTGAGTCTAGATAAAATTGAATAAAGTGTAGTTGTTTTTCCTGAACCAGTTGGTCCGGTAATCAAAATAATTCCATATGGTTTTAAAATTGCCTCTTCAAGATCACGCAGTTGTGTTCCTCGCAATCCAAGTTCAATTAAAGTGGGAATACCACCAGTTTTTTTCAAAAGTCTCATCACTACTTTTTCACCATTAACCGTGGGTAATGTTGAAACACGCAAATCAATCTCCTCATCTCCTGATACAAAAGTAAATCGACCATCTTGCGGAATTCGTTTTTCATCAATTTTCATTTCAGATAAAATTTTAATTCTTGAAATCAAACCGTCATGAAGGGATTTTGGCAAAGACAACTTTTCTTGTAGAATACCATCAATTCGATATCTGACTCGAGTAATATTTTCCTCTGGCTCAATATGAATATCTGAAGCACGACTTTTAACCGCAAAATCAATAATGGTTGAGACAATTTTGGCAATTGGTGCTTCATTGATATTTATATTAGAAAAATTTTCTTTTTTATTATTTGGTTCGGTAGTGATTTTATAGTCTTTTAATGCCTCTTTTACTTCAGGAGATAATCCTTGAGAATAAGCAATG
>JBNASH010000018.1:0-1669 GCA_049720475.1 Minisyncoccia bacterium | reverse complement strand
CCCAAAAGAAAAAGAAAAAGAAGTGGGAAAAATCGTTGAGAGAGCAATTAACTTATAAAAGTTCATAGAGTTTGTAATTAACGAGGGGTCTCCTTATTAAGGAGAGTGCTCAATGGAAAAGTTTATACTCATCAAGGTCCTTCCTTTAGTAAAGGACTAACCTTATAAAAGTTTACAAAGTTTAGTAAGTTATAAAGTAAAAATATATGGAAAACGTTATTATCATTGGTGGTGGGCCGGCTGGACTTTCAGCGGCAATATATTTAGCCAGGGCCGGTCTTTCTCCTTTAGTTTTTGCCGGTTCGCCTGCTGGTGGGCAATTAACCTTAACTTCTGAGGTGGAAAATTATCCTGGATATGAATCGATCTTAGGAATGGAGTTGATAGAAAAAATGCGACAACAAGCGCAAAAATTTGGGACAAAAATAATCGATCAAAACATTACTAAAGCCGATCTTTCTGTATCAAAAAAAGAAGTTGAATCTGAGGGAAAAGTTTACCCAGGAAAAGCAATTATTGTGGCGGTTGGCGCTTCGGCTTTATGGCTAAATGTTCCCGGTGAACAAAAACTGCGGGGAAAAGGCGTTTCTGCATGTGCCACTTGTGATGGTTTTTTCTTTAAAGATAAGGTGGTGGCGGTAATTGGTGGCGGTGATACGGCAATGGAGGAGGCATTAACCTTAACCAAATTTGCCAAAAAGGTTTATCTTATTCACCGTCGCGATTCATTTCGGGCTTCAAAAATCATGCAAGAGCGTGTTTTTGCCAATCCTAAAATTGAAATCATTTGGAATACGACTGTGGAAAAGATAATTGGGGAGAAAAAGGTGGAAGGTATAAAAATTGTTCGTAAAAACAATTTAACAATGAAACAATTTAACAATGAGACAATTCATCTTGACGGGATTTTTATTGCTATTGGTCATCGACCGGCAACTGAGATTTTTAAAGGACAGTTGACGATGGATGAAAAGGGGTATATAATAACTTCAGAAAGGATAGCGTGGGAGTATGCAAAATCAAAAGTTAAAAATCAAAAGTTAAAAATGGCAATTGAAAATTCAAAATTAGAGGAGTTAATTAATAAATTTAATTTAGAATATAAAACAGCCACCTCAGTTGATGGGGTTTTTGCCGCCGGCGATTGTGTTGATTTTATTTATCGGCAGGCAGGTACCGCCGTCGGTATGGGAATTGCTGCTGCCTTGGAGGCAGAAAAATGGTTAAATGAAAAGCAACTATTATAAATTTTTAATAAATTCCTATGACCCAAGGTGAAAAAATGCTTCAATCAGCTAAAAATTTAATCAAAAAAACCGCGGAAAAAATCGCGATAAAAGGAGAGGTTTTAAACCGTTTAATTGAGCCGGAACGGATAATTGAGATTAATTTTCCGATAAAAATGGATGATGGCCAAATAAAAATTTTTAAAGGTTTTAGAATTCAGCATAATAGTGCTTTAGGTCCTTATAAAGGCGGCATTCGCTTTCATCCGGAAACTTCAAAAGAAGAAATTCAAGCATTGGCAACATTAATGACGATTAAATGTGCGCTGGCCGGTTTACCTTTTGGAGGAGCAAAAGGAGGCGTTGTCGTTGACCCCAAAAAACTGTCTCAATCAGAACTTGAGAGATTGTCACGAGAATATGTAAAAAATATTGCCGGGTTT
>JBNASH010000017.1:0-1004 GCA_049720475.1 Minisyncoccia bacterium | reverse complement strand
AAATTAAATCAAGAGAAAAAATAACAATAAATGGAATAAAACCGAGTACTAATGGAAAAGAAATTTTTTTGAAAGTCAAATCGATTAATCGTTTAGCAAAGAAAGTTGATGCATCATCTCGTTTTATAAATTCTAAATAAAAGCTATACAATGCAGAACCACTTAACCAAAAAATATAAAAGTAAAAAATTAAATGAGCAATTACAGAGACTAATTGTAAAACCTTAGTATAAGTAAAACTAAAAGGTAAAGTAAATTCATACATTAAAACCATTTTTCATTCCCTCTACAAAAGTTTATCAATTGAAAGTTGAAATGCAATTAAAAGGATAAAAGTATTGATTGTTCTGAAGCCTGAGATCAAAATTAATCTTTCTTCATTTCTTTTGATGAGCTTAGTTGAGTTCCATATCAACCAGATTGCTGTAAGAAGCAAACCATAATTTATTAAAGAATGATGGACCAAATTGAATAAAGGCATTACAAGCGAAGCAACAGCAAGAGCAATCATCCAGATAAAAGTCAGCCGAAAAATCTGTTCAGTTGAAAAATATTTTGTCAAAGTAGGATAACCAGCTGCTTTATAATCTTCATCAAAAAACAGCATCAATAACCAGAAATGAGGAATCTGCCAGACAAACAAAAAGAAAGCAATCATTAAAATTGAATTATCAAATGGACTACCACCTGCAGCTGTCCATCCAATCATTGGTGGAATTGAACCAATGAGAGAACCAGGAACAACCGCAAGTGCGAAAATTCTTTTCAATGGTGTATAAACAACATTATACCAGAATAAAGCTAACAAACCTAAAAGTGTGGAAGTCAAATTAAATCCAAAATATAAAACCGCTAATCCGCCAGTACTAAACAAAACGCCAAGAATAAATGCAACTTTAGAACTTACTTTGCCAGAAGGAATTGGTCTATTCATCGTTCTTTTCATAAGTGCATCGTGCTTTCTTTCCTGGTAATGATTCAAAATTGCAGAGCCGCTAGACAGG
>JBNASH010000016.1:0-3595 GCA_049720475.1 Minisyncoccia bacterium | reverse complement strand
CGATTTTGAAATTGAAGAAGAAACTAAAAAAGCCATTCTCAAATTAGCTTCAAATTTAGCTTTAATTTCCAAAGAGCGCATCCGGGATGAATTGATTAAAATTTTGATGACGGAAAATGCCGCCAAAGGCATTGAAATGCTTTATCAATTAAGACTTTTGCCATATGTGATTCCAGAATTAGAAGAAGGGATTGGTGTGATTGGTGTGACCAAAAAACTCAAAAGCCATATTAAATACGAGAGTTTAACCACTTTTGAACATAATTTAAAAACTTTGGATTATGCGGCGAAAAAGGGTTTTGATTTAGAGACGCGGTTAGCAGCTTTGCTTCACGATATTGCTAAACCACGGACAAAACAAGGTGAGGGTTTGGAAGCCAGTTTTAAGGGTCATGAACAATTGGGAGCAAAAATGACCAAAGCAATTTTGGAGCGATTGCATTTTCCTAATAAGATCATTGATAAAGTAGTAAAACTAGTTCGCTGGCATTTCTTCTTTTATGATGTGGAGAAGGTGACGCCAGCTGGGGTAAGAAGATTAATTCGCAATGTTGGTAATGAAAATATTGATGATCTTTTGAAGTTGAGAGAGGCTGATCGTTTTGGTTCGGGTTTGCCAAAAATTTCTTCTTATCGTTTGAGGCACTTGCGCTATATGATTGAAAAAGTTAAAAGAGATCCGATTGAGCCGAAGATGTTGAAAGTAAGAGGCGATGATGTGATGAAAATTTTGAATATTCCGCCTTCGCCAAAAGTGGGCTGGGTTTTAAATGCATTGCTCGAAGAAGTTTTAGAAGATCCAGAAAAAAATAATGAGGAATATTTGAAGAGACGAATTAGGGAATTAGGTGAAGAAAGTGATGAAGAATTAAAGAAAATAGTTGAAGAGGCTAAAAAGAAAATCGAAGAGATAGAAGAAGAAGTTGACCAGAGTATAAGAAAAAAATACAATGTATAAGTAAATTTTTCGGGGTGTAGTATAACGGTAGTACGCTGGGTTCGGGACTCAGTGGCCCGGGTTCAACTCCCGGCACCCCGACCAATCTAACCCTCGCAAATTTTGTAGAAAAAAAGTAATTATTTTCCGCCATCAGCGGTTTTTTAAATAAAAATACCGAATTTTCTTACTCAAATAATTAAAAATCCAGCAAAATAAGATCTTTTTAATCAACTCCGACTTATCTTGCAAAAGCCAATTTTTTATGGGAAAATGAAGAAAAAGAAAAAATGACAAGAATAAAAGATATTCCAAAAGTTGAAAGACCAAGAGAAAAACTAATTCAACAAGGACCCCAAAATCTTAAAGATGAGGAACTCTTGGCTATTTTATTAGGAACAGGTGTGGAGGGCAAAAATGTTCTTGAAGTGGCAAAGCAAATTTTAAGAAAATATTCCAAAAGGAGATTATTAAAATTAACTTACAATGATCTATCAAAAATTAAGGGAATTGGGCCAGCTAAGGCTTGTACAATTTTAGCTGCTGCTGAATTAGTCAAAAGAGCTTTAAAAATAGGAGAGGAAACTTTGCCAAAAATAGAAGCAATTAAAGACGTAGTTGCTCAGGCGGTTTATTTGAGAGACAAAACTCGTGAACATTTGATGGTAATTTATCTTAATGCCAGAAATGAAATGATTTTTAAAAAGCCGATGTTTATTGGTACTTTAAACGCCAATATAGTTCACCCTCGCGAAATTTTTAAAGAAGCTTTAAAGCAGAATGCTGCTTCAGTGATTTTAGTTCATAATCATCCTTCCGGTAATCCCGAACCATCCGAGGATGATTTAGAAACCACCAAACGTTTGATTGAAGCTGGCAAAATAATGGGAATTGATGTTTTAGATCACGTAATTATTACAAAAAATAAGGCATTTAGTTTTAAAGAGAAAGGAATAATTTAAAAATATTTATTTGGCTATTTTCAAAAATCACTCGAAATGTTAAGATAAAATCATCATATAGTTTTATGAGAACATCCACGTATGCCAAAAAGAATAAATATAAAATTGCATGAAATTATAAGTATAAATCCAAGCTTATTAAGAGATTTTTGGTTGTCACTTGACAACCTAAAATTTAGGGTGTATATATAATGGATTATATGAATAAAAATGACAAATATATTTCAACATCAGATTTAGCTCGAATTTTAGGGGTAACAAGACAAGCAATCCAGAAACAATTAAAAGATAATCCAACTATAAAAATTAAAAAAGTTGGAGCTAGTTTTTTATATGATATAGATTCCTTACCAGATGATTTAAAAGAAAAAATTAAAAAAATTCAAAAAGAAGCAACAGAAAAAATAATAAATTTAAGTCAAAAACCATCAAAAGATCTTGATTTTGAAAAAGAATTATGGAAAGCGGCTGACAAATTAAGAGGTAATATTGATCCGAGTGAGTACAAATATATTGTTTTAGGTTTAATATTTTTAAAATATGTTTCTGACTCTTTTTATCAAAGAAAAGAAGAGTTGGAAAAATTAGTTTCTGATCCTAAGGGTGCTTCATTTATTCGTGATGAATTTTCAAGAAAATATTATATAGAACAAAAAGATCCCTATCGTTCACGGGGAATTTTTTATATTCCAGAAAAAGCGCGCTGGGATTATTTACAAAAATATGCAATGCATAATGATATTGGCAAATATTTAGATGAGGCAATGGAGGCAATAGAAGAAGAAAACCCAGCACTGAAAGGAATATTGCCAAAGGTTTATTCTCGAACTCCAGTTGAAAGTCATAGTCTTGGAGAGCTTATTAATTTATTTTCTAAAATTAAATTTGATCATAATATTGATCAAGAAAAAGATATTTTAGGAAGAGTTTATGAATATTTTTTAGGACAATTTGCTTCAGCTGAAGGCAAGCGCGGCGGAGAATTTTATACTCCGCGCTCAATTGTTAAATTACTAGTTGAAATTTTGGAACCATATGAAGGCGCGCGAGTTTTTGACCCAGCTTGCGGTTCTGGAGGAATGTTCGTGCAATCCGGAGAATTTTTTAGAATTTATAAAAAAGACATAAATAAGGTATCTTTTTATGGTCAAGAGTCTAATCCAAATACCTGGCGGCTTTGTAAAATAAATTTAGCTTTACGAGGAATGGAGGGGCAGATAGAGCAAGGTAATTCTTATTATGACAATAAATTTTCAGATAAAAGATTTGATTTTGTTTTATCTAATCCTCCATTTAATGATAAGAAATTTGATCCTAAAAGATTATCAGATAAAGATCCCCGATTAAAATACGGGGTTCCTCTTGCAGGTAGGGGCAACTTTATGTGGATTGAGCATTTTATTTATCATTTAGCGCCAAATGGGATGGCTGGTTTTGTGATGGCAAACGGAGCTTTGGCAGTAGGCGGCAAAGAAGGAGAAATAAGAAAGAAAATTATTGGAGATGATTTAATAGATGTTATTATTGCTTGCCCGCCAAAACTTTTTTACAATGTCACTTTACCTGTTTCTCTATGGTTTATTACAAAAAATAAAAAGAATGGAAGATTTAGAAATAGAAGTGGTAAAGTTTTATTTATTGATGCCCGAGACATTTATATTTCTATTTCTAAAAAACAAAATATTTTTACTGATGA
>JBNASH010000015.1:0-1154 GCA_049720475.1 Minisyncoccia bacterium | reverse complement strand
TCAACTGAAGAAAAAGTGGTAATGATTGAGACCAAGGCTGACAATTTGCCGGAAGAGTTGATTATCAAAGGAATTCAGTTAGCTAAACAAGAAAATAAAAAGATTATTGACTTTATCAAAAAATTGTCGGCAAAAACTAAAATTCAAAAAGAAAAGATTGGTGAAAGTATATATGATGAAAAATTAATTCAAATATTAAAAAAAGATTTTAAAAAAAACCTCGATCGTTTGATATTGCAAAAGGCAGAGAAAGAATTTTCTGATGGAGAAGAATTGCAGGTAATTGTAAGTGAAGTGATGGAGAAATATAAAGATGAATATGGCTTAAATGAAGTAATTAAAACCATTGACTATTTAACTAAAAAATTAATTAAAGAATATGTTTTAAAAAACAAAAAGAGAATTGATGGCAGAGAATTAGATGAATTAAGAAAGATTTCAGTTGAAGTAGGCGTTTTGCCGCGGACTCATGGATCGGCCATTTTTCAAAGAGGCGATACTCAGGTTTTATCGGTGGTTACTCTTGGAGCGCCCAATTTAGAGCAATTAATTGAGAGCCCGGAGGGAGAAGAAGCAAAACGATATATTCATCATTATTACATGCCACCATACTCAGTGGGAGAAACTGGCCGTCTTGGCTGGCCTTCACGCCGAGAAATTGGTCATGGTGCTTTGGCAGAAAAGGCAATTGAGCCGGTTCTTCCTTCAGAAAAAGATTTTCCTTACACTATTAGAGTCGTTTCTGAGGTTTTATCGTCAAACGGATCAACCTCAATGGCTTCAACCTGCGGTTCATCTTTAGCTTTAATGGATGCCGGTGTTCCTATAAAAAAACAGGTGGCCGGTATTGCCATGGGATTGATGAGTCAAAATGATGACGATTTTGTTATTTTAACTGATATTGCCGGCGTTGAGGATTTCTCGGGTGAGATGGATTTTAAAATAGCCGGAACAGAAGAGGGAGTCACAGCGATTCAATTGGACGTAAAAAATTTAGGTTTAACCGATAAAATGATTGAGGCAACTTTTAAACAAGCAAAGGAAGCAAGATTGCAGATTTTGGAAAAAATGAATGAGGTAATCTCATCACCAAGAAAACAGGTTTCTGATTTTGCCCCCAAAGTGGTAGTTTTAACTCCGCCGATTGAAAAAAT
>JBNASH010000014.1:0-24196 GCA_049720475.1 Minisyncoccia bacterium | reverse complement strand
TAAAGAAAAGATTAATTTTTAAAGCAATATTGTCAAAATAAAAAATTAGTATATAATTAAACTAGCCTTTTAAAATTTAATTTTATAAGGAGGAAAGATGAGTCAATTAATGGACAAAGGCACCGGGATAGTGTGTTTTTTGTTGGCAGTGTGGCAGAAGCAATATCCGCAGCGGAAAATTGGCCGGATAATCCTGCAAAAGTTGCTCTTCCTTTTTGCTCAACGCCAGAAGTACGAGTGGGGCTATCATTTAAATCATCTCGGCCCCACTTCGGAACTCGTAGATCTATTCCTTAGTTGGGCGGAAAATCGGCAATATGTTCGTTTGGAACGGAAGAATGGGGCGTGTTGGGTAGTTTTTCAAGAAGTATCGTCGGAAATCTTCGATTGCTTAAGCCAAGAAGACAAGGTAGTTATAAGAGAAATTGTAGAAAAATTCGGTTGTTTAAGGTCGGAAGAATTAGTAGTTACTACCACAGCATTGTACATGGAGCAGAATTATAAAATCGAAGATAAAAAAATGATCATTGATTTAATTTTGGAATCCCGACCCACTATGGTGCGGGAGGAGGTTAAGAAATTAGTGAATTTAGTTTTGTAAAGTGGCGCTTCGCGCCACTTTTTTCTTGATAAAAAATCCTCAATCAAAATCTCGAAAAATGGGGTGGATAAAGAGAAAGGAGTAAGTGGAAGGTCTATTGTTTTTTTATTTTTTAAATAAGATATAATGATTTTAGTCGTCTAAAAAGCATTTTGAGATATTTTTTATGAACTATTTTCAAATTATTGCTCAACAATATGATATTTCACCCATTTTTCTAGCCGTGCTTTTAGCTTGGAGTATTGTTTGGAAGATGTGGGCTTTGTGGCGTGCTGCCCGACTAGAACAAAAATGGTGGTTTGTTGTTCTTTTCTTCCTTAATACCGTAGGCATTTTAGAAATTATTTATCTTTTTGTTATTAGTAAAAAGAAATTAGCCGTTCAAAAACAAGAGAAAAATTTAAATCATTCCAACGATGAAAACAAAAATTCTTAGATTAGAATTAATCGGCGCTTTGTTTATTATCTTTTTCGGAAGTTTGCTTCATTTTACTTTTGATTGGTTTAAAAATTTTTGGTTGGCGGGAATATTTTCAGCGGTTAATGAAAGCACGTGGGAACATTTGAAATTAGCAGTTATTCCTGCAACAATCTGGTTTTTAATAGAGAAAAAATGGATTAAATTTGATATCCCCAATTTTACTTTTGCCAAAATAAAAGGAATTTTTTTGATGCAGGTTTTAATTGTGGTCATTTTTTATTCGTATACAGCTCTTTTAGGTAAAAATTATTTGGTGCTTGATATTTTAACATTTGTTGTGGCTGTGGTTTTGGGCCAACTTTTAAGTTATTGGCTCATGTTTTATCCACCAGTGCGGATTACACAAACGTATTCGGTGATTGCCATTATTTTTCTGATTCTACTTCTTTTATCTTTTGCGGTTTTTACTTTTTATCCGCCACATTGTTTCCTTTTTAGAGATCCCATCAGTGGTAGTTACGGAATTAATTTGTTAAAATAAAAAAAATGAGGAAAGGCATGAAAAAAAGAGAAAAAAATATTTATAATTCTTCAGCAAAAGAACCATTTTCTTTAAGTCGTTCCAAAATTGATTTGTTTATTGAGTGCCCACGGTGTTTTTATTTGGATGTTAAATTGGGTATCAGTCGGCCGCCAGGACTTCCTTTTAGTTTAAATCAGGCCGTGGATACGCTTTTAAAAAAAGAATTTGATATTCATCGCGCCAAAAATGAGAAGTATCCACTTTTGGAGCGCTATGGCATTAAATTAAGACCATTAAATGATAAAAGGATTAATGAATGGCGCAAGAATCTAGTTGGTATTCGTTATTATCATGAGCCAACTAATTTAGAAATTTATGGCGCAATTGATGATGTCTGGGTTGATGAAAAGGGCGAAATATATATCGTAGATTTTAAAAGTACGAGCTCAGGCAATGAAATAACTTTAGATGATGAATGGAAAGATTCGTATAAAAGACAAATGGAAATTTATCAATGGCTTTTTCGCAAAAACGGTTTTAAAGTTTCTAAAACCGGATTTTTTGTTTATTGTAATGGCAAAACTGATCGCGAAGCGTTTGATGGCAAATTGGAATTTGATATTTCGGTTTTGCCTTACGAAGGCGATGATAGCTGGATTGAACAAGAACTTTTTAATATCAAAAAAACTTTAGATTCGGATACAATGCCGCCGCCCAGCGCGAATTGCGATTATTGCAGTTATTATTTATTAAGAAGAAAAGAAGAATTATAAAAAGGTCGATTAAATTTTTTATTATGGAACAAAAAATCGAGGATCAAAAAGAAGTAAAAAAGGCAAATCCTTTAGCCATTTTAAGCTATATTGGTTTATTGGTTTTGATTCCAATTTTGATTGAGAAAAAAGATGAATTTGTAAAGTTTCATGCTAAACAGGGTTTAATTTTAGCCATTGCCGAAATAGCCACAGCAATGATTAGTTGGGTGCCAATCATCGGTTGGATTGTTTGGACAATAGGTGGTTTGGTTTGGTTTATTTTGTCTATTATAGGGATTTTGAATGCCATTAATAATAAGGAAGAATATTTGCCAGTAATTGGTCAATTTACCCAAAAACTCCATTTTTAAATAAAAAATGGGGCATTCTTGTATTAACTTGACAGCATTTGATAATTTGATTACTTTAAAAGAGTAAGTCGCTTATATTTTCAATAAAAAATGGCACGCGAAAAACCAATAAAATTGGAAGAAAAAGAGAAATTTTTAACAACAATTGAGGCAACAAACAATCTTGCCGCTGCAAAAAGCGAGTATCTATTACAGTATGAAAAATATTTAGAAATGAAAGAAAAGGTTAAGCGTGAAAAAAAGCCTGACTTGCGTTTAGAATTGGAATCTCAATTAAAAGAGGCAGAACTCTGGTATAAAAATGCTTATAATATGTATCGTCGGGCTTTGGATGAATATAAGGTTGCTGAGTATGCGGATATATTAAATAGAAAGAAAAATTATATTCGAGAGGAAATATTCAAACGTAAAGCAGATATTATAAAGGATCGTTTATTAAAATCGCATCCCTCGATTAAACCCGACAAACTGCAAAAAGCCATTGAGCAAGAAATTAATAAGGAAGCGGAAATAATTTTTGAAAAAGAAAAAAAGGATATTCAGAAACTAATAATTGGCGAAATAGCCTTTGATGTTTTAGCTCAAGAAGAACGTACTGCTGAAGAAATGAGAGAGGTCATTAATTCAGTTAAAATGAAAAATGCGAATTTTTTTAACAAACTCTGGGAAAGATATAAAGCATTGCCTTACGGTAAAAAAGCTTTGATTGGTGCTGCCATTGCAGGAGTTGGTGGTGGAATAATTGGTGTGGCTGGTGGAGCGGGATTTGCTGCTTTGAAGGTTGGAGCTACAATGTTTGGCCGTCGATTCTTTGGAGGTTTTATGGTGGGTGGAGGTGTGAAAGTTTTAGCGGATAAATTGATCAAACGAAAAGAAAATAAAACTTTGATTACTGAAACCAATAAAAAAGTGGAGCAAATCAGCAATGAAATTGCCAATTTAATTAATAATCCTGATAAAACGCCTCAAACATATGAACAGTGGATTGATATGGCTGATCAACTGGATAATCGATTGGATGAGGTTTTGATTGAGCGAGATAAAATTCGAGCTCAGCATGATAAAAAACGCCGCACTTGGACTTTAATTGCCAGCTTAATTGGTGGTGTTGCAGCCAACGCAGATAATATTTATGCTTTGTTTCATCCTCATGCATCGCCAACAGGAGGGGGCGTGCCAACAGAAACTGTAACGACTAAAACCGAAACCGTAATAACTAAAATAGAAAAACTTCCTCCTCCTTCCAAACATATTTGGGATATTCTAAATAAGCATAGTGTTTTTCCATCTGTAAGAGTTGGAAGAGAAGGATTTTGGGGAGCGGCGCAGATAATAAAAAAACAATTAGGAATGTCAGATGAACTTTTTGCTAAAGCTTGGAGCAATGCTCAGGTGATTGATCCAATCTCCAACAAAATATTTAAGATGCCTCAAGCGCATTGGGTTTTTCCTTTAAAACCCGATCAGCAAGCGCTGCTTACTTATAATGCAAACAAGAATGTTTTTGAAGCAATTATTGCCCCAAAAATTAAAATTGGCGGCGCCGAAGATCTAATTAATGCTTATAAACAATTGGGCAAAGAGGTGCCATTGGGCGTTGCTAAATCAATTTTAAGAGGTTTAGGTCAAGAATAATTTAAAGGTCGTTTTAATCTTTTATATAATCAATGTCACTTTCAAAAGAAGAAATAAAAGAATATTTAATGAAGGATGTTTTCGAAGGTCTTAATCTTGATGAAATTTCTGAAGAAGCAAAATTTGCTATTTTAACCAAATTAGCCGATGTTGTTTACCTGAAATTTATTAATAGATTAGCCGAAGCAATCAACGAGGATGAAGTAGAAACTTTAGAAAAATTTGTTCGCGACAATGATGTTGATGGTTTTCAAAAATTTCTTGAAGAGAAAGTTCCTAATTACAATGATATTTTATCGGAAATTATTGCTGAAGAAAAAAAGCTCTTATTAGAAACTAAAAATCTCGTTAAATAATTTTATTTAATATTAAAAAATAAAAGTTGTAGTTATCGTGAGTGCGGGGAGGGAACTGGCCCGATGATCCGCCGGCAACCCTTTAAAGTCAAACTTTAAAGAAGGTGCCCCATCCAGCCCTAAAAGGGAGAGATAACTAGTCGAAAAACTCTTCTTTTTAGGAAGAGTTTTTTAATTAATTAAAAATAAAAAAATATGATCAACAAACAAGAAAAAATTAAAACAACAGAGTTTGTTTCACCAAAACATCCTGATAAATTGTGTGATCAAATGGCTGATGCTCTTTTAGACGCTTATCTTCTAAAGGATCCATTTGCTCGCACAGCCATTGAAATTTTAGCTGGTCATAATTTGGTGGCGATAATAGGAGAAGTGAAGAGTCGAGTGAAGTTGGGGGAGAAAGAAATTCGAAAAATTATCGAACGATTTGTCGGTAAAGATTTTAAATTAAATCTGCGGCTTGTTGAACAAAGTCCGGAAATTGCGCGAGGGGTAGAAGAAGGAGGAGCTGGCGATCAAGGTATTATGAACGGTTATGCCAGCGCTGATACAAAAAGTTTGATGCCATTGGAATATGAATTAGCCCGGCAGTTGTGTCAAAAAATTTATCAAAAATATCCTTATGATGGCAAAACCCAAGTTACAATCCAGGGTAAAAAAGTTTTAAGTGTGGTGGCCAGCTTTCAAAATGTTCCACGGAAAAAACTAGAGAAATTAGTGAAAAAAATTATTAAAGCCGAAAAATATTATATTAATCCAGCGGGCGATTGGCAAATTGGCGGTTTTGATGCAGATAGTGGTTTAACTGGTCGCAAATTAGTAATTGATTCTTATGGTCCTAATGTGCCGGTTGGCGGCGGTTCTTTTAGTGGGAAAGATGCTACCAAAGTAGATCGCAGCGCTGCTTATATGGCGCGGAAAATAGCAGTTGATTATTTAAAAAAATATAAAGCAAAAGAAGTTTTTGTAAGATTATCATATGCAATTGGCGAAGAAAAACCTTTGATGAAAAGAGTAATCGTTGATGGTATTGAAGATGAAATAAAAGGATATGATTTAACGCCTCAGGGAATTATTAAATTTTTGGATTTGCGAAAACCAATATTTTTGAAAACTGCTCAATGGGGGCATTTTGGCCGAAATTTTCGCTGGGATAAATAATAAGGCATTATTTTGTTTGTAAATAATAAAAAATTATTTACAATATAAAATATTATGCCTAAAAAGAAAATTTTCTTGGTTTTATTGCTTTCTTCTTTATTGATTGGTAATTTTTTTGTTTCTTCCCAAAAAACTTTTTCTGCTAATTCAGTAAATATTTATTTTTTCTGGGGTGATGGCTGTCCTCATTGTGCTCACGAAAAGCCATTTTTAGAACAACTTCAACAGAAATATCCTGAAGTTAAGGTTTATGCTTTTGAAGTTTGGTATAACGCGAAAAATAGAGAATTATTAATGGAAGCAAGTCGGATTTTAAATCAGCCGGTTGGTGGCGTTCCGTTTACTGTTGTTGGCAACAAGGCCATCACTGGATATTTAAATGATGAAGTAACCGGCGCGCAAATTGAGAGTTATGTTTTACAATGTCGTCTTCAAAAATGCGATGATCCATTGGCAAATTTAGTTAATATTTCGCCAATAACACCAACTTTTACTCCTTTACCTTCACCTACCCCCACCCCAATTATTTCGCCAACCATTACCCCTGTTTCCGAAATGCAATTAAAAGCCTACTTTTTTTGGAGCAGTGGTTGTCCTCTATGTAATGCCGAAAAAAATTACCTAGAAACACTTAAAGAAAAATATCCCAACCTTGAAATTAACAATTTAGAATTATCTAAAAAAGAAAATTTAGAAATTTTTAAAAAAACATTAGATGAATTAAAAATTGAAAATGCTGCCGTCCCTCTTTTTGTAATAGGTAAAAAATATGTTTTAGGTTGGAAAAATGAAACTGAAACTGGCTCAATTATCGAAGAGGCTATTCAATGCGCTATTGAAAGTGGTTGCCCCGATGTCGTGGGCGATTTAATTTCTTCTGTTAGATTACAAACCCAGAATAATCTTATTCCCGAAGTTTTAAAATTGCCATTATTTGGAGAAATTAAAACAAAAAATTTATCTTTACCATTGTTAGCAGTAATAATGGGTGGCCTTGATGGTTTTAATCCTTGTGCGATGTGGGTTTTGATTTTTTTGATTAGTTTTCTTTTGGGCATGAAAGATCGAAAAAGAATGTGGATTTTGGGTGGAACGTTTTTGTTTATTTCCGGATTGGTTTATTTCTTGTTTATGGCTGCCTGGCTAAAATTTATTCTTTTTGTCGGCGCTATTTTTTGGGTAAGATTAGCAATTGCCTTAGTTGCTATTGGTGCCGGCTTCTTTTCACTTAAAGAAGCCGCTAAAATTAAAAAACAAAAACACATAACTTGCGATGTAACAAATGAGAAACAAAAGAAAAAAACTATCGAACGAATAAAAGAAACAGTGCATAAAAGATCGCTTTTATTGGCCATTATAGGCATTGTTGCTTTGGCTTTTTCGGTTAATTTGGTGGAACTTGTTTGTTCGGCTGGATTTCCAGTTGTTTTTACTCAAATTTTAGCTTTAAGCAATTTGAAAACCTGGCAATATCTTCTTTATATGCTGATTTATATTATTTTATATATGCTTGATGATATTATTGTTTTTGTTATTGCTATGATAACTCTTAAAATTGCTGCTGAAAGTAATAGGTATGTTTTATACTCCCGTTTAATTGGGGGCATTTTAATGGTTATTATCGGTTTGCTGTTAATATTTAAGCCTACGTGGTTAATGTTTGGTTAAATATTTTCAGTTTGTCTCATCTTGACAAGTTTGTTATAATATAATATAGAATAAAGCTTAAAGGTCGAGTTAAGCTTATATAAAAATATGAGCTTAATTCAATGGAGTCCTTTCAGAGATTTGGAAAGATTTTTTGAAGATGATGACTGGTTTTTGCCAGTTGTTTCAGCTTCATTTTTCAAGGAACCAGCAATGGACCTTTATCAAACGGACAATGAAGTTATTGCTGAATTAAATTTACCAAATATTGATCCAGAAAAAGTCGAAGTTTCAGTCAAAGACCAAGTATTAAAAATTAAAGGGTCAACCGAAGGTAAAGAAGAGGAAAAGAAAAAGAATTATTGGCGCAAAGAAATTCGACGCGGCGAATTCGAGCGATTAGTAAGAATTCCGGTTGAAATTGATGAAGATAAAGTCGAAGCGCATTACGAAAAAGGAATTTTAAAGGTGATAATGCCTAAAAAGTCGCCTTCTCATTCAGAAGAGAAAAAAATTAAAATTAAAACTAAAGATTAATGCCTAAAACAATACCTTTAGTACTTTTATTGATTGGTTTCGGAATCATTTTCTTTGTTTTAGCAAATTTTAGTCCAATAAAGGTTTCATTGCCTGGTTTGGATAGTTTGAAAATTTCTAACCAGTCATCATGGAAAACAGCCGCACCCTATCCGACTCCTTATACCGGTCCTCGGCCCGAAACAGTTATTATTAGCGGGCCGCAGGATTGGGAGGAGATTACGGATAATAACGTGGCTGTTTTTCAATTTGTAGCAATTTGGACTGGCAATCAAAGAGGAATGGTTTTTGAGACAAAAGTTGAGGGAATTGATAATGATTGGCAAGTAAGCAGTAGCAATATTAGAGTAATTCCATTATTACCTGGTGAACACACTTATTATTTTTATGTTCGAGCAAAAACCGCTGAGGGTATTGAAGATCAAACTCCAGCGCAACGTGTTTTTAGAGCAAAACTTTCGGAAAAAGCCGGGCAGGTAAAGATTACTTCCGTTTATCCCCAAAACACACCACAGAAAGTGGTTTTAGTTAATCGGTTGGGTCAAAACATTAATTTAAGTGATTGGACTATTGAAAGTAACAATCGAAGTTATACAATAGGCCATGGCGTCAAATTGTTTAGATTAACGTCGAGTTTAATTTGGCAAAATATTGTTTTAGGCCCAAACGATTCATTAACAATTGTTGGTGCTAATAGTCCGATTACAGTTAATTTTTATCTTAATCGCTGTTTCGGCTATTTGGCGAATTCCTATAATTTTTATAATCTCTTTCGTTTAGATTGCCCCCGACCATTAGAAAATGATATTTCTTATTTATCAACCGCCTGTCAGCAATATATTAATAATTTGGGCAGATGCCAAATTCCGACAACTAATGATATTAATCGCTTTGCCAATGATTTTTCTTGCCAACAATTTTTAAATAGTTATTATGGTTATGAAAATTGCGTGAATAGATATCAAAATAATTCTGATTTTTTTCAAAATCAATGGTTTGTTTTCCTAAACAACAGTTTTGCTGATAATAATCATGATAAGATTATTTTGAAAGATGAGAATGGATTAGTGGTTGATGCTTATCAATATTAATTTTTGCCCCTGTAGCTCAACGGATAGAGCAATCCCGTCCTAAGGGAGAGATGTGGGTTCGATTCCTACCAGGGGCACTGACATTTGTTCATTTTTGCGATATAAAAGCTAGAAATTTTAAGATTTAAAAAGGTCGTATTGAAAAATTTTTATAAAATATGTTAATTTTATGGATCTTTGTCTTTATTATTTCTTTATTTGCCTTAATTAAAGGGGCTGATTGGTTTGTAGAAAGTTCGGAAAAAGTAGGTTTAGCCCTCAAGGTTTCGCCTTTTATTATCGGCGTAACAATTGTTGCCATTGGTACTTCTTTGCCAGAGTTAGCCTCTTCAATTGCTGCTGTTTTAAAAGGCGAAAGTGAAATTGTAACTGCTAATGTTATTGGTTCCAATATTGCCAACATTCTTTTAATTATTGGATTATCAGCGGTGGCAGCTGGAAGATTGGCTGTACAAAGAAGTTTGATTGATGTTGATTTACCTCTTCTTTCTGCTGTTACTGTTTTGTTTGGGTTTATTATTTTGGATGGAAAGATATTTTGGCAAGAGAGCATTTTATTAATCGCCTCTTTCCTAATTTACCTTTTTTATACTGTAGCTCAACGATCAGAAATTCCTGAAAATCCTCTTCCTGAAGAGTTAGTGCCGGGAGAGACAATTGAAGTTTTGCCGTCCCGAGTTGAACGTCGAAAAACCAAAAAACCGATTGAAAAGCTTAATTTTAAAGTATTTATTTTTTTGATCATTGGAATAATATTTCTTGTTTTTGGTTCTGATTTTCTTATTGAATCAGTTGTAAAATTATCCGAGATATTAAAAGTCGGGACCTCGGTTATAAGTATTTTAGGTGTTGCCGTTGGCACTTCGCTGCCAGAATTAATGGTATCCGTAAGAGCGGCTCTGCAAAAAAAATATGAAATTGCTTTGGGAAATATTTTTGGTTCCAATGTATTTAATTGTTTAATGGTTTTGGGTTTACCAGCTTTAATCAAAACCCTTATCGTTGATAATTTAACCTTAAACGTTGGTTTTCCTTTTATGGTGGTTGCCACTGTGCTCCTAGTATTTTCAGGTATTACTCGAAGAATAAGCAAATGGGAGGGATTAATGTTTTTGCTAATTTATGTTTTATTTGTTATTAAACTTTTCGGCTTATTCTAAGTATTTTAGAGTATTTGTATTTTAGAAATAAATTTAATAAAAAATTTAATGAAGACAATTTTATTTTTCTGTTTTGTGTTATATAATAAAAATATAATTAGTATAAACGGCCGAGTAAATCAATTAAATTATGGCAAAACAAAAAAAGACGGAAGAAAAAGAACAAAAACAAGAAAAAGACGAAATTTTAGAAGCAACAATTAAAGAAATTCAATCAAAATTTGGCGAAGGTGCGATTATGAAATTAGGAGAAGCACCGCGGGTTGATGTAGAGGTTATTCCGACCGGCTCGATTTCTTTGGATTTGGCATTAGGTGTTGGTGGCGTACCGCGCGGCCGCATTATTGAAATTTTTGGTCCAGAATCAAGTGGTAAGACAACTTTAGCTTTGCATATTGTAGCTGAAGCTCAGAAAAAAGGTGGTAAGGCGGCTTTTATTGATGCCGAACACGCGTTAGATCCAGAGTATGCGAAAAAAATCGGCGTTAAAGTTAATGAACTTTTTATTTCTCAGCCGGACAATGGTGAAGAAGCTTTAAATATTATGGAACAATTGGTGCGCTCTGGTTCGCTTGATGTTATTGTTGTTGATTCGGTAGCAGCATTGACCCCGCGAGCGGAAATTGAAGGGGAGATGGGCGCTCAACATATAGGTCTTCAAGCACGGTTGATGTCACAAGCTTTAAGAAAGATTACGGCTATTGCTGCTAAAACCAAAACAGTGATTATCTTTATTAATCAAATTCGGATGCAAGTTGGAATTATGTTTGGTAATCCCGAAACAACACCTGGCGGTCGGGCATTAAAATTTTATGCTTCTGTTAGATTGGATATTCGTCGGGTAGCACAAGTAAAAAAAGGAGAAGAAATTATTGGTTCTCGAGTGAAAGTTAAAGTAGTGAAAAATAAAGTAGCGCCACCATTTAAAGAGGCAGAATTCGATATTATTTATAATGAAGGCATTTCCAAAGAAGGAGATTTAATTAATAGCGGTGTGAAATATGGCATTATTAATCGTTCGGGAAATTCTTATATTTATGGCGAGACGAAATTAGGCGTTGGTATTGATAATGCGAAGGAATTTTTAAAACAAAATCCTAAAATTTATTCGGAAATTGATAAGGCTTTGCGACAAAAATTTTTAAAAGAGATGAAATAAAAAAAATCCGCCTCTCGGCGGATTTTTTTATTTCAAATAACGAGCTTTCGCGGCATCGTGCTCTTTTAGAGTTTTAGAAAAAATGGTATTGCCGGTTTTGGGGTCTGATAAGTAATACCAATAAGGACTTTCTAAAGGATTAAGCGCGGCTTCAATAGCATTTAAACCAGGATTATTAATGGGACCTTTGGGCAATTTTAAATTGAGGTAAGTGTTATAAGGTGAAGGAATTTTTAAATCATCCAATGATAGCTTGCGACAGTTTTCTGTTTTTAAAATTTCACATTTGATATAGACAATACTGGCATCAACCTGAAGCGGTATCTGATTATCAAGGCGTTTAATGAGGATGCCTGCCACTATTGGTCTGTCTTCCGCATGAGGAATTTCTCCTTCAATTAATGAAGCGAGGGTAATAATTTCATATAAACTAAATCTTGATTGTTCAATTTGCTGACGAATGCCATCGGATAGGTTTTTTTCTAAATTATCAAGCATTCGTTTGGCAATAATTTTGGCGGGTGAATTAATTTTGAAGCGATAAGTATCGGGGAAGAGAAATCCTTCAAGTGAAGCGTTTGAAGGAGCATCTTTGAAAAAGAAATAATCGTTTTGAAAATCAGAAATTTTTAATTTTGAAAGAGATTCGTCTGAGGCTAAAATCCCCTCATTTTTTAATTTTTCTTCAATCATTGAAAGCGTATAACCTTCCGGAATAGTAATTGTTTTTTCATCAATAACGCCCGCTAAAAGTATTTTTGCTATTTCTTTTGCTGGTAATTCGTAAGGAATTTGATAAATACCCGGTTTTAATTTATTTGCCCAACCGTGAAGCAAAAGATATAACTTAAAAGATTTAGAAGATTTAATTAATTTTTGGGCTTCTAAATTTTCGGCAATTTCTTTAAATCCCTCGCCTTTTTGAACTATAAATTCTGCTGTTTTATTTTTTAAATCAGCAGAGACTAATAAAGGTTTTAATTGATAGTTAAAAATAGTAACAAAAAAAATTATCCCAACGAGATAAATACTTGCAACTAAAATTAGAAATTGTTTCATGAAAAATTTATATCAAAGAAAAATGGTGAAACGACAAGTAAATCAAAAACTATGAATGCGGCTAATATTTTGAATGATACCTAAAGCAATAAAATTAATCAAGAGATTAGAACCGCCGTAACTTAAAAATGGTAAAGGCAAACCTGTTACTGGTAAAAAACTAAGATTGGTTCCAATGTTGATAAAAATTTGAGCAAAAAGCAATAAAAGATAACCAAAAATAAAAAGACGGCAGAAATTATTTTCGCTTTTAATAGCAATGCGATAAATTTGAAAAACTAACCATCCATAGGCAAGAAACATAATTATTATTCCCGAAATTCCCCATTCTTCTGTGAAGGCGGCAAAAAAGAAATCAGTTTTTGCTTCAGGAAGAAATTTTAATTGAGTAAGAAGCCCTTGTCCTAAGCCGCGACCAAAAAAACTAGCCGAACCAATAGCAATTTTTGCTTGAATAACACTGTATCCGCTTCCTAAAGGATCGCGAGCCGGATTTAAAAAAACAAGGATTCTTTCTTTTTGATACGGCTTCAAAAAATAGTGCCAACCGAGTAGCGATAAAATAATCAAAAATATGGCTAAAATCAAAAAATGTTTAAATTTTAAACCAGAAAATAGAAGCATTCCTAGCCAGATAATAACAAAGAAGATAGCGGAACCCAAATCGGGTTGGAGAAAAGTTAAAAGAGCAAATAAACCGCTATAAAGAGCCGTTACTAATAATCTTTGTGGTCGCCAAATTTCAATATGCCAAATAGCGAAATATCTTGCCAAAAGAATAATTAAAGCCAATTTAGCCAATTCAGCGGGTTGAAAACTAAATAACTTAAAATTTAACCAGCCGCTCGCACCCTTAATTTTTGGACCAAAAAGCAAAACAATAATTAAAAAAATCAAAGCAATTATATAGATGGTGGCAACGAAAAAATTCTGGGTATTTAAAACACGATAATCAAAAAATCTAGCAATTAAATAAAAAACAACAAAACAAAAAATAAACCAAAAAAGTTGTTTTTGAAAGATTTGATATGGTTTGGCATCTTGTGAGGATAAACTATAAAGGGTCAACAAACTTAAAATAGCCAAAATAAATACTGGCACGATTGGCGAGAAATAAATTTTACGTAAAGATAATCTCATAAGCTATTCAAGAGCATCGGCGAGAATTTCTACATGATAATAGTCTAAATTATTTAATTCCGGAAACGCCAACTGCCAGACATAACCAAAAGTGCGAGCATCGTAAGCGCCTAGATTAAAAGTTTTTGTTTTGGCCGCATTGATAATTTGTCCCGTTTTTGAAAAAAGCAAAATGATAATGTCAACTTGGGAAAAATCCTGGTTGGTATTATTTTTAATTTGAGAAATTAATTCTAGAAAGCCAGCTTCATTTGGTTCCATTTTCCTTAATTTTTTATCAACGATGGTAAAGAGATCAGCGGTTTTTCTTGAACTATAAAACCAATCATTGACGGTGTATTCAAAATTAACTTCGGCGCGGTTGATTTTTTCCACTGGTAAATCAATTTTTTGGGCTAATAGATATTTTGTTGAAAAAGGCAAAATATAATCATAATCGCTGATTGTTTTTAATTTTTCGCCGAACGCGCTGTAAAGAGTGATATTATAACGGAATTTTACTCCGTAATTTAAGTTGCTATTTTTAATTTGAACCAAAACCTCGCTTGTATTAACCGTTTCAGAAATGATTTTTGTTTGGACTACTTCAATTGGTTGGGCATATTTAATGCCGCAAGGTAAACATGGCCCGCCGCAATCAATACCTTCTTCTTTACCATTTTTAATTCCATCAAAACAAGTTGGCGCTGGTTTAATAAAGAAAATTTTCAGCAAAACCAAAAGAAGAATGATAAGAAAAGGAATAATAACTACGACAATTTTTTTGCGTTTTCTAATTTTTTCTAATTCGATTATTCTTTCTTCAAAATTACTCATATTTTTATTATAACGAAAATTTTATTTTATCACACCTCCGCCAATAACTTTATCTTTTTGATAAAAAACTGCTGATTGGCCCGGCGTGAGAAATTGAACTGGTTTTTTAAATTGAAGGAAATAAGCTCCATCTTTTTTGTAAAGAGTGGCTGGCAACATTTTTGTTTTGTAGCGGATTTTTACTCCGCATCGTAATGGAAGTTTTATTTGAGGTAAAATAAAATTAACTTTTTCTAATTGACAATAATTATTTTGAAAAGATTTTTTGGCAGAAGCCGGAGCAACAAATAATAGATTTTTTTTAGCATCTTTTTTAATGACATAGTAAGGTTCGGGGCCCGGCACGCGAATATTTTTTCTTTGGCCAATAGTAAAAAAGTAAACACCCGGATGTTTGCCGATAATTTTATTGGTAGTTAAATCAATAATAGCACCTGTTTGTTTTTTTAACTTTTGCTCAATAAATTTTTCTAAATTATTAACAAAGCATAGATCCTGACTTTCGGAATAATTCTTTTTAAAATTTAAACCCCAAAATTCAGCCATTTTTTTAACTTCGTTTTTCTGAAATTCACCCAATGGGAAAATAATTTTTTTAAGCAATTTTTGATTGAGTCGCCACAAAAAATAAGATTGATCTTTTTCGTTGTCCTTTCCTTTTAAAAGATAAAATATCCCATTTTCCTTTTTAATACGCGCATAATGACCAGTTGCCAAATATTTTGCTTTTATTTTTTTGGCGATTTTATCGAGCAGCGAAAATTTAACAAAATAATTGCAGTCAACGCATGGGTTGGGTGTTCGTCCTCTTTTTAATTCATTTAAAAATTGTTTAATTGTATAATTCAGAAATTCTTGTTGGGCATTAACAATAATAAGCGGAATTTTTAATTTTTTAGTAATTTTTTTAACCAATTCCTCGCGTTTTTTTAAAATATCTTTTTTTTCATTCCAGAGTTTTAAATGAACGCCAACAACATCAAAATCTTTTTCTTGTAATAATTTAGC
The DNA here is from genome assembly GCA_049720475.1 of Minisyncoccia bacterium. Taxonomy (GTDB): domain Bacteria; phylum Patescibacteriota; class Minisyncoccia; order UBA6257; family JAAZHW01; genus SKW32. The sequence continues at coordinate 8,756 of JBNASH010000014.1, read as the reverse complement.
AGCAACAGCGCTATCAATCCCGCCGGATAATCCCACAACAACTTTTAATTTTTTTTGATTATTCTTTTCCATTTTTATTTGAGATGTGTAATTAAAATTTCCAAGGCCGTTTGATAATCAATGACGCCTTTTTTAATTAGCCAATCAATTTTGGCTAATTGATCATAAATTTTTGGTAAAATTTCTTTAGCGTTTGACCAATGCATCAACTTTCTTTTAATTTTATTAATAACAAAAGGAGGTGCTTCAATTTTTTCTGTTTGATGGTTTAAAATATAAATCGCCGTTCGAACTTGTTTAATAAAATAATTAAAAATTTGGCCCTCATCAATCCCGCCCTTCAAAGATTTTTCTAAATTAAAAAGTAAAGCTTTTTTATTGCCATCAAAAAAGGTATCAAAAATAGCAAAAAAATCCGGATTAATTTCAAAGCTAGAAATTGTCTCCACCTCTTTTAAGGTAATTTTTTCTTCGGGTTTGAGAAGAGAGGTCTTTAATAATTCATTAATTAATTGATAGGAACTATTTTTAAAATTTTCAAAAAGAATTTTTAAAGCAGGCAACTCAATTTTAATATTATATTTTTTAAGCTGGGTTTTTAGCCACGGTAAAGCTTCTGAAAAATCTTTAAATGGTTGAAATGTTTGCGCCTTGGCTTCTTTTTTTAAGAAATCAAAAAACTCCTTTTTGTCCTTGGATAATTTTTTAACTTTTTCTTCATCAAAGTCATTTTGAATAATAATTAAATTATTTTCTTTGCTATCTTTTAAATCAGAACGCATTAAAAAATCAGCGATTTTTTTAAACTCCGGACTATTAAATGGGTTATAGGCAATGGCCAATTTTTGAGGCGCAAACATTGAGGTTGTCTCAAAAAAATTTTTAAATTCATCAAAAACATTTTTTTCTTCAAAATCATAAACATCAAAACCCAGCATATTAGGATATTTTTGCTGATAAAAATTTTTTATTTCATCAGATTTTTCTTTAATTCGATAATCATCAGCACCGAACAAAAAATAAATCATATTTTTTGACAAACAGGGCAGAAACAACTGGAACGACCACCTATTTTTATACGCTTGATTAGCGTTCCACAACGATAGCATTTTTGATTTTCGCGGCGATAAACGCGGCGAATTTGATCATAATGTCCTTTTTCTCCTTTGGGGTCGCGGTAATCGCTCACCGAGGATCCTCGTGCTTTGATAGCCATTTTGAGGACTTCTAAAGTAAAATGATAAAGCCTTTTCAATTCTTCCTCAGTTAAAGAGGCGGTGGTTCTTAAAGGATGAATTTTGGCCCACCACAAGATTTCGTCCGAATAGATGTTGCCAATTCCGGCAATAACTTTTTGCTCCATCAATACTTGTTTGATTTTCCCATGGTGACTTTTAATGGCTTTTTTAAACGTATCAAAATCAAAATTTTTATCCAATGGATCAGGGCCGATTTCTTTTATTTCTTTTAAATTTTCAATATCTTCTGTTTTGGCCAAAATAATTTTGGCAAATTTTCTTAAATCCGACAAAGCCAGTTGATAATCGTTGTCTAAATAAAAAATAACATGAATAAAATTATTCATCGGATCATCTAAAGGGCCGTGAATAAGAGGTATAATTTTATTTTTTTGAATAGACCATTTCCCATACAAAAGATGGCCGGTTAATTTTTGATGGATGAGCAAAGTATATCCTTCAGACAAATCGATCAGAATGTTTTTCCCCCGACGGCGAACATCTTTAATTGTCAAGCCCTTAATCTTTTTTCTAAAAGTTTCAAAATCAGGTTCTTTTATAAGTTTTTTAGTGTCAGTCCAAACATCAGTGATTTTTCTTTTAATCACCAATTTTTTTAAATCATTAACAATGGTTTCTACTTCGGGTAATTCCGGCATAATTAAAAATCTTGGTATACCTCAACATCGCCGCTTTTTTCTATTTGTTTATTTTCATAAGAAGAGCCAACGCGGCGATAAAATTCATCAGCAATGTTATGAAAAAGACCAACAAGTGAGGCAATGAGCCAATAGCGCATCTGACCAAAAAGTTTTTTAACTGTTTTAAGCGATATTGTCGTTAGGGTGTAATTTAGAATTCCCACAAAAGTTATTTTGGGATCATCTTTTTGCGCTTCTTCGACAATTTTTTCTACTAATTTATCAATTTCTCCATCTAAATTTTTTCTAATTTCTGGTTTAATATAGGGCATATTTTTTATTTAAAATAAAAACTCAACCATTTTAATCATAACCCCCAAAAATTTATTTTTCAATTTTTATTGCCCCGATTCAGATAGATATTGATTATCTAATTTGTAAGGTAATAATAATTTTTGACAATCAAAAAGCTCGCTATTTATTAATAAATGAAAAATAGGATTAAAAATTCAGACCGATTTGGGTGGGATAGAATTATATGTTTGCATTCAGCATTTATTATTTATTTTTGGGGCATTAGAAAGGACGACCTAGCAGATTTATTTGACAATTGAATAGATATTGAGCATAATATTATTAGCTGTTTAAAAATTCTCAGTTTTATACTGAATTATATAGATTTTCTATCTTGGTTCCGCTTTTAGCGGAAAATCCATCCAAGATAGAAAAAGGAGGTACCTATGTCCGAGAGATTAAATAAGTTTAATAAACTACAGAGAAGCTACCTTTCTACTCCTATAAGGAAAATTTTAACAAAAATACTCGATCAATCATGCTCGGAAGATCAAAAGAGTTTTGGAAAATATGATCGGTATGAACACTATGATCATTATGTAGATGAGCCAAGATACGAACATTATAGAGATACCGGACGGCCAACTAAATAATTATTTGCGGAGAAGATAGAAATGCAGGACATTACTAAAAGGCATATTTCTATAATTGCAATGGTTACATCGGATTGTAATTTAGATTGTTGGTATTGTTATACTAAAGCCTCGCGTTGCTCTGTTGATAAATGGGATCATCGTTATCTAAAAAAATTATAGAGAATTGTTCCGATGGTTTTAAGTATGTAGAATTTTGTTGGCACGGAGGGGAGCCTTTATTAATGGGTAGAGAATTCTATGGGGATGTAATAGCAATTCAGAACGAGTTATCCAAAAAGAAGGGAGTAGAATTTCAAAACAACATCCAAACCAATGGTACTTTATTAAATGATGAATGGATAGATTTTTTGGTAGCTCACGAATTTCGCATCGGTTTGAGCTTAGATGCCCCACTCCATATCCATATTAAGAATAGAAAAAATGACCCCTTTCAATTGTTGGATATATGTCATACTTTTCAAAAGAAAAACATACCGCTAGGCGTGCTATGTGTCATTACTAAGGAAAACGTTAAATTAGTTGATGGCATCTTCGACTTTTATAAAAAACTTAATGTTAATTCCTTTGCTTTATTGCCGCTCAGGAAAGTTGGGAATATAAACGAATCTCTGGTTCCAACAAATGAAGAAGTGTTTGAATTGTACAAAGAAATGTTTGATAAATGGGTGTGGAGCGATAATGATTTTTATTCCATTGAACCACTTGATTCGATGCTGCATTTAATTTTGGGGAGAAATTGTGCCATCTGTTCATTCACAAGCCCTTGTTTAGAAAGAATGATTTCCATTGATCAAGAGGGAAATGTTATACCGTGCAGTTCTTTAGTAGCATCGGAGTTTAAGCTAGGTGTTATTTATGAAGACAAGTTAATTTCTATTTTGGAGAACGACAAAACTCGTAATTTTAAAGAATTAAAAAAGAAAGCTCTTTTGCAAAATTGTAAAGGTTGTATATTTTTGAATTTATGCAATGGTGGTTGCAGAGCAGATGCTTTTTGGTCCACAAAGCAATATACCGGGGCGTATCCTTTTTGCGAAGCAAGAAAGAGAATGTTCCAATATATCCAAGAACAAATGCCTCTTATTATGTCGCAGGTTAAAAAAAATAATTCTACCAAAACGGGATAATTATATTATCCCGTTTTTAATTAAGAGATCCAGCATTTTTCCTGCATAAAAGATAAAATTGTCATCTAATTCTTTTTTGTTTTCTGTATAAATTATTGCTAATGGATATAAATACCAGGTTAAATAGCGAATCAAAAAGCGCGGGTTTTTGGGAACTCTTTTTCTTTTTTGAATCTTACCAATGGTATTTAGCAAACAATGAGCAAGGCGAAAATTAGAATATTTTTGAGTTAAATAACCAAAAGGAACAAAACTTTCAACAACTGCTTCATTGATAATATTTTCGGTTGAGAAAGGATTTTCTGGCATTATTTCGGGCAATTTTAATTGTCTAATTTCTTTTTTAATCAATTTTCTGCCATTATTTTTTTCAAAAAGAACATGTGCCAGCTCATGAGCAAAAACACCAATTGAATAATCCATTTCCCAGCTATTATTTTTTAATTGAGGTAACTCAAGAATAATATTTTTAAAATCCAAAATAGCACTACCAGCCGCGGTTACACCTTCGCCTTTTAATGGCGAAAAGATAACGATGATATTTATTTTTTGATTTGATTTGCCAAATATTAATTCAACGTCTTTTAATAGATTTTTCCAATTATTTTTTTGAAGTTCATTTTTTAAAAGAGTGATTGATCGAGGGTTTTTATTTTTTAGCCAGATTTTATTAAAACGGGGTTCAAATATTTGGAAAACCTGTTTAATAAGTTCGAATTCATTTTTTTCAACATTTGCTTGTAATTTTTTAAAGCATTGTTTTTCAGGATAAAGATAAAAATATTTACCTAAATATTTTGTTTTATTAAAATCCGACGAAGTAAAACCATATTTCTGGCAGATGGTTTTAAATTTTTGGAGTATTTCAAATTCATTTGGTTTTAATTGGCCAGTTTGTTTTAGCCACAGTGTATTGTAATCTTTTCTACAGGAAAAATGCCATTCGCAAAGATTGGAAACAAAGAAATAGAAATTAGCTAATTTAGAGATTCGAAAATTAAACTTCATACTATTATTATAGCAATCGTTATTTTTATATGCAAAACAGTGGAATGCTGCCCAAATTCAGATAGATGCTGAGTAGCTAACAAAGCATTTCAAATGCTTTTTGTTGACAATCAAAAAAATTATATTAAACTAAGCATTATGGAAACAGCAAAGAAAGTCTATGAAATTAGTTTTATTTTGAGCGGCCGATTGACCGAGTCTGAACTCAGCGGTCAAATTGAAAAAATTAAAAATATTTTTCAATCCAGCGGCGCTCACTTGCTTAAAGAAGCGGAATTTACTAAAATTAATTTGGCTTATCCTATTAAAAAAGAAACCGAGGCCTATTTTGGTTATTTTTGGTTTGAAATGGAGCCAGAAAAATTGGCGGATTTTAAGGAACAGTTATCCTATGAGAAGAATATTTTACGCTATTTGATTGTTACTCCGCCGCCAAAATATAAAAAATTAATGGCTCAATCAAAATTGCCTCCAAAAGAAACAAAAACCTCCTTACCTATAAGCGAAATGCCAACCGTTTCAGAAGAGAAAAAAACAGAGCCAAACTTTGAAAAATTAGAAGAAAAATTAGAAGAAATTCAAAAGTTGGTTTAAAATTAAAATAAAAATATGAATTTCAATAGAGTATTTATTTTAGGCAATTTAACTAGAGATCCTGAATTAAGAACTACACCCAGCGGTCAAAGTGTGGCAACTTTCGGCGTAGCAACCAATCGTATTTGGACCGATAAAAATGGTCAAAGACAAAGCGAAGTTGAATTTCATAATGTTGTTGTTTGGGGTAAATTAGCCGAAACCGCTAGTCGTTATTTAACTAAAGGTAAATTAGTTTTTATTGAAGGTCGACTAAAAACAAGAAGTTGGACTGATCAAAATGGTATTCGGCATTCTCGAACAGAAATTATTGCTCAGAATTTTCAATTAGGTCCGCGTTTGGCTTCAGGTGGAGCAAGTGCTCAAATTCCAGAGGGAGTTGATGTAGAGCCACCAGCTGATTTAGATGAAATTAATGTTGAATCTGATATTCCAATTGTTTCTGAAGATGAAATTTCTGCCGAAGACCTACCATTTTAATTTTTTAATACCCATATGAAACAATGCTTTTTTTGTAGTCAAAATGTAGATGAAGTAGATTATAAGGATACAACCCTTTTGCCGCGTTTTATGTCTTTCCAGGCCAAAATTTTACCAGCCAAAAAAACTGGTTTATGCCGCAAGCATCAAAAGCGCTTGAGCCGCGCTATTAAAAGAGCAAGATATCTGGGTTTAATTAAATATATTCCTTAATTTTTCTCGTTTTCTTTTTTGGTATCATTTTTTCTTTTTTGGCGTATAATAAAATAGAGAAATATTATGAATCAAAAAACTAAATTTTTAATTTCGGTTATTATTTTGAGCAGTTTAGTTGGCGCAATAACCGGTTTTTTGATTTCTAATCAAATTGTTCATTCTAGTTTTAATTTCAGCGCTAGTCTTTTTGATGATTTCAAAAAATTCATTCCTGAATTTTTTCATAAACTTTCGCCCACACCAACACCCCAACCAACCCCTTCAACCTATCACTCAGACATAGATTACGAACAACGAATCATTGATGTTGTTGAACGTTCTAACAATGCGGTAGTGAGTATTATTATTTCAAAAGATGTGCCGGTTTTTGAGCAATATTATACCAATCCTTTTGGTGATATTCCGCCAGAATGGCAAGAATTTTTTGGACCATTCTTTCAATTTCAAATTCCGCAATACCGTCAGAAGGGCACAGAGAAACAAGAGGTCGGCGGTGGGAGTGGTTTTATTGTTTCCCCCGATGGTTTGATTTTAACTAATAAACATGTGGTGAACGATAAAAATGCCAGCTACACTGTTTATTTAAACACTGGACAAAAATACGAGGCCAAAGTGTTGGCACTTGATCCTATTGACGATATTGCCTTAATAAAAATTGATGCGAATAATTTACCAACTTTGCCATTAGGTGATTCCGATGGTATTAAAGTTGGTCAAACGGTTATTGCCATTGGCAATGCTTTGGGTGAATTTCGCAATACCGTATCGGTGGGTGTTGTTTCGGGATTATCGCGTTCAATTACTGCTAGTGATTTTTCCGGAAATGCTGAAACGATTGATAATGTGATTCAAACCGATGCCGCAATTAATTTAGGTAATTCCGGCGGCCCATTAATTAACTTGAAAGGTGAGGTAATAGGCATTAATACTGCCATTGCTTCCGGAGCGGAAAATATAGGTTTTGCTATTCCCATTAATCGTGCGAAGAAAGCCATTGAGTCATACCGAACTTTTGGTAAGATTACCGCGCCTTATATTGGTATTAAATACACTTTAATTAATGCCGCTATCCAAAAACAAAATAATTTACCAGTTGATTATGGCGCTTGGATTAATTCTGGTTCTTCTAAAGAATCGGCGATTTTGCCCAATTCACCAGCCGCGCAGGCAGGTCTAAAAGATGGAGATATTATTTTAGAGTTTAATGGTGAAAAAATCACCACTACCAATACTCTAACCACCATCTTGAAGAAATATAAAGTTGGTGATAAAGTTAATCTGAAAGTTTTACGCGATAAACAAGAAATAAATATCGAATTGGTTTTGGGTGAACGTCCAGAAAATCTCTAATTTAAATTTTTATGCCATTCAATCGCTTTACAATTAAAGCTCAAGAAGCTTTGCAGTCAGCTCAAGAAATAGCTGTCAACAAAAATCAAGGAGAATTAAAACCTCTCCATCTTTTTTATGCTTTGGTAATACAAGAAGGCGGAGTGGTGCCGATGATTTTGTCGCGTTTGGGTGTTAATTTAAATTCTTTGGCCAATTTTTTGGAGGCCGAGATTAATCGTTTACCAAAATTATTTGTAATTAATGCCAATGTTGGCCAACTCTATCTTTCTCAAGATTTAATTAAAGTTTTGGAACGTGCTGCCAAAGAAGCCGCTGAATTAAAAGATGAATTTGTTTCCTGCGAACATTTACTTTTGGGTTTAATTGAAATGGCCACTGACTTAAAATTAATTTTTTCTAAATTTGATATTACTCGCGAAAACGTTTTGAAAGTTCTTAAGGAAATCCGTGGCAGTCAAAGAGTGGTTGATGAAACACCAGAAAGCAAATTTCAAGTTTTAGAGAAATACGCCGTTAATTTAACTCAGTTAGCCCGCGAGCAAAAATTAGATCCGGTTATTGGCCGCGAAAACGAGCTTTATCGCGTGATTCAAATTTTATCGCGCCGAACAAAAAACAATCCAATGCTTATTGGTGAACCGGGTGTTGGTAAAACTGCTATTGTTGAAGGATTGGCTCAAAAAATTGTGAATGGCGATGTGCCAGAAAGTTTGAAAAATAAAGAAATAATTTCTTTGGATTTGCCCGGAATGGTTGCCGGCACAAAATTTAGGGGCGAATTTGAAGAGCGTCTTAAAGCCTTTATCAAAGAAATAAAAGCCGCTGAAGGAAAATATATTCTTTTTATTGATGAAATTCATATGATTGTTGGTGCTGGCGCGGCTGAAGGTGCCATTGATGCTTCCAATGTTTTAAAACCGCCTTTAGCTCGCGGCGAATTGCGCGCTATTGGAGCAACCACTCTCAAAGATTATCAACGATACATTGAAAAAGATGCGGCTTTAGAAAGACGATTCCAACCAGTTTTAGTTGAAGAACCGTCAATTGAAGAAGCCATTGCAATTTTAAGAGGCATTAAAGAAAAATACGAATCACATCATGGCATAAAAATCAGTGATAATGCTTTGGTGGCAGCAGTTAATTTATCAG
>JBNASH010000013.1:0-19065 GCA_049720475.1 Minisyncoccia bacterium | reverse complement strand
GCTACACCGGAATTATTTTTTATAAATTTGCTGATAAATTTTTTACGTTGATGAGCGCTTCTTTTTAATTGATACTCCCTCCATCTCGCCTCCTTTTGGGTATTATACATTTCATAACCGATCAATTCAAAAGGAATGCGATTTTTAGTAGATTTTTCTTTTCCGGAATTATGCTCCTGAATTCTTCTAATCAAATTGTTTGTTTGGCCTATGTAATATTTCCCGTCTTTTTTGCTTTTTTAAATAAACAAAATACATTGCATAGGAGCCGCTCCCTCCGGTCCTCCGGACGGACGGCCCGTAGGGCCGGAGGCTACCATTGAGCTACACCGGAATGTTAAAATGCTTGCGCGCATCAAACTTTTTTATTTTAAAAAAGAAAAAATAAAAAATCAAGAAGGGTGCTAAACTGGAATAATTAATTTATTCGAGTATAATTAGTAATCAATATGCCAAAAATTAACTTTCACTTTCTTAAGAAACCAAAAATTTTCATTCCTTTAATTATTGGGCTGATTTTTATTGGTTTAATCGTCTATCAGATTAATCTCAAAAATCATACCAATTATCAAACAGCAAAAGTCAAAAGAGGTAATCTTTCAGAAATTGTCAGTACTACTGGTCGCGTGCAATCGGCTCAAAGTGTTGATCTGTCATTTAAAAGAAGTGGCCGCGTCATTTTTGTTAACGGTCAAGTTGGTCAAAGCGCTAAAGATGGCACTCTTTTAGCAAAAATTGATTGTCAAGATTTAGAAAAAACTTTAGCCGATGCCAAAATTAGTTTAGCCAGCGCTCAAAATGTTTTGGAAAAATTAGAAACCCAATATCAGCAATTGCTTCGCCAAGATACACTTAATAAAAACTATGAAGACGCTTTAATTATTTTAGGCGCTTTTTACCAACAATCGGCAACAATTTTAGAAAATATCCAAAATATTTATTTCAAAAATGATTTATCAAACGGCAACGAAAATAATATCACCTATTATTCTAATTACAATTCCAAATTCCAATTAACACCCTATAAAGCCGATTCTTTATATAATGAAGTAAAACTGCTTCAACAAGAGGCTTTAAATACTTATCAAATTGCTCAACGCGGCAGCGGTGATGAACGCTATAATGCCATTGAAAAAGGATATTCTCTTTTAATAAAAATGGCTGATTTGATTAAATTAGGCCGTGATCCAATTCTTGATCTTTACAATTATCTTATTATTAACAATGCCACTCATAACAAACAAGCTGAAATCGAAAATCATCTCCAGCAATTAACTTCATATGCCAATATTGTTGATGGCTATCTACAAAATCTTTTAACACTTCGCAATGCTATTAACACTCAACGGGATGCGCTGATTAATTTTCCATTTGATATCAAAAATCAAAAATTAGTCGTTGAACAATGGCAAAATACCATTTCTGATACTCAAAAACGTTTAAATGATTGCTCTATCATCGCGCCATTCTCTGGGATAATAACCAATCTTGATCTTAAAAAAGACGAAATTGTTTCTGCTAATCTGCCAGTCATTTCTTTAATTGCCAAAGATCAATTTGAAATCGAATCGCCTATTCCAGAAATTGATATTGCCAAAATAAAAATCAACAATGAAGCCATTGTGACATTGGATGCTTATGGTTCGGGAAAAACGCTTAAAGCCAAAGTCATTCATATTGATCCAGCAGCTACTTTGCTTGAAGGTGTTCCTACTTACAAAGTGAAGCTGCAATTGATTAATCCCGATGTTGAAATTAAAGTTGGAATGACTGCCAATTTAGATATTATTTGTCAACAAAAAGAAAATATTTTGATTGTGCCCCGTCGAGCCGTTTTTAACGAAAATGGTAAAAAATTTGTTCGGGTGTTAAAAGATAAAAATGTTATTGAAGAAAGAGAGGTTGAAACTGGCATTGGTGGTGAAGGAATGATTGAAATTACCAATGGTTTAAATGAAGGAGAAATTATCATTGTTTCAGGAAAATAATTTTTATGCCTTTAATTAAGGTTAATAATTTATCAAAAAAATATTGCGATGACGGCAATGAAACAATTGCTTTAAAAAACGTTTCTTTTGAAATCGATAAAGGTGAATTTGTGGCTATTACTGGTCCGTCGGGTTCAGGTAAATCAACTCTTCTCCATATTTTGGGATTTTTGGATAAACCGACTGGCGGCGAATATTTTTTTGAGAACCGCTCAATCTATGATTATTCCGAAGAAGAAATGGCAAAAATCAGAAATAAAAGAATGGGTTTTGTCTTTCAACAATTTAATCTTTTAGCAAAAACTTCTGTTTTGGATAATGTCAAACTACCTTTAATTTATTCTGAGGTGCCAGAAAAAGAATGGGATAAGCTTTGTTATGAAGCCTTATCGAAAGTTGGTTTAACTCATCGCATTAATCATTTTCCCAATCAACTTTCTGGCGGTGAACAACAAAGAGTGGCCATTGCTCGCGCTATTGTTTTAAATCCTTCAATAATTTTTGCCGATGAACCCACTGGAAATCTAGACAGTAAAGCAGGTCAGCAAATTATGGCTACTTTACAAAATTTAAACAATCAGGGCCACACAATTCTTTTAATCACTCACGAGACTTACACCGCGCAATGCTCTTCGCGGATTATAAAATTACTTGATGGCGAAATTCAATCGGATAACATAAACAGTCAACGAATTGATGCTACCAAATTTATAAAATAATTATGAAAATCAAAGCTATTGGTAAAATTGCATTTAATGCTTTAAAGAGAAATCGTTCGCGGTCCTTGCTAACAATTTTAGGAATTGTTATTGGCATCATGGCTATTATGATGGTGATGTCGATTGGTCAAGGAGCGCAAAATTTAATTTTATCCCAAATGCAAGCTTTGGGTCCAAAAATTATTGCCATTCTGCCCGGCCGTCAGCCAAAAGGATTTGCTGATATGCTCTCTGTTTTTGCTGATTCTTTAAAAACGCGGGATGTTGAATCTTTAAAAAACAAAAACAATGTGCCTCATTTAAGCAATATTATGCCTATTGTTTTTGGAAACGAAGTAACATCTTATGGCCGCGAAACTTATCGGGCAACTATTTTGGGTGTTTCTGAACTTTTTAATAAAATTTATAATATCGAAGTTGATGAAGGCGAGACTTTAACTGATGATGATGTTAATTCTTATGCTGAGGTAGTGATTATCGGGGCAAAAGTAAAAGAAAATCTTTTTGGAAATGATTCGGCATTAAATCAAAAAATTAAAATCAAAAATAGAAATTTTAGAGTGATTGGCGTTTTTTCCCAAAAAGGTCAGGGCACCTTTGTTAATTTTGATGAGATTATTATTATGCCCTACACAACGGCCCAACAATATCTTTTTGGCATCAAATATTTTAATCGAATTGTTGTTGAGGTAGACAAAGAAGAGAATGTTCAACAAACCGTTGAAGACATCAAACAAACCTTAAGAATTAATCACAATATAACTGATCCGGAAAAAGATGATTTTTATATTCAAACGCAGGCACAAGCAATTGAAACAACAAAAACCGTCACCAATACTTTAAAATATTTCTTGGCAGCTGTCGCAGCCATCTCTTTAATTGTGGGTGGTGTCGGTATTATGAACATTATGCTCGTTTCTGTCACTGAGCGAACAAAAGAAATTGGTTTAAGAAAAGCTCTCGGCGCCACACCAAAAGAAATTCTTATTCAATTTTTATTGGAAGCTGTTTTTCTAACAATGGCTGGCGGTGTAATCGGCATCATCGCTGGCGCTACTAATTCTTTGATTGCTTCTTTGGCATTAAGCAAATTATTATCAGTTAATTGGCAATTTACTTTTCCTTTTGGCGCAATGTTTCTAGGATTATTTACTTCGGCAATTATTGGTTTAATTTTTGGTTTGTACCCTGCCAAAAAAGCCGCCCAAAAATCGCCAATTGAAGCTTTGCGTTACGAATAACTTCCCCTTGACGAATTTTTTTGAATAATTAGAGTGAAATTAGAAATTTAATTTTTAAAAAGGAGGTTGAAATGAAGAAAAAAAAGAAAAGGATTTATATTGAATCTGAGATGGAATGTCCAAATTGTAAGAATCTCCTGCTCGAAATAGTCGAGCTGCCGAAAGAAATATGTAGATCAGAAGATGAGAATTTGTTAGTAGCCAAAAGGATCGGATATTACTGTTCGGAATGCAATGCAAAATTTAATATCAATTTGAAATTCGATGATGACTCCCTTTAAGGGAGTCTTTCTTTTAAAAAATTTTCTTTAAAAAATTTTTTATGTTAGAATATTAATAAAGATTTGGCTTTTAAAATTTTTTTATGGCGAAATTTACTCATTTACATGTTCACAGTCATTATAGTTTACTCGATGGCTTAGCAAAAATTGATGAATTGGTGTTGCGCGCCAAAGAATTGGGATATGATTCTTTGGCTTTAACTGATCACGGCGCAATGTATGGCATTCCAGAATTTTACAAAACCGCCACTCAAAATGGAATTAAACCCATTTTAGGCGTGGAAGTTTATGTTGCCTTGGAAAATCGTTTTCAAAAAAGAGCAAAAATCGACAGCAAAAGTTATCATCTGACTCTTTTAGCAAAAAATTATGAAGGTTATAAAAATTTAATGAAGTTGATTACCCGCGCCCACTTAGAAGGTTTTTATTATAAACCGCGGGTTGATAAAGAATTACTCGAGGAATACAAAGAAGGTGTCATTGCTTTATCTGGTTGTTTGGCTGGCGAGATACCCAGAAAAATTTTGGCTAATCGATTAGATGAAGCCGAAGAAAAAATTAAAGAATACCAAAAAATTTTTGGTGATGATTTTTATTTAGAAATAAATTATCATCCAAAAATCGAGGAATCAAAAATTGTTAAAGAACAATTAATTCGTTTAAGCAAAAAATTAGGGGTTCCAGCTGTTGCCACTTATGACACTCATTATTTAAAACCTGAAGACGCGGAAGCACATGAAATTTTATTAGCAGTTCAAACTGGCAATAAAATTTTTGAAGAAGATCGCCTCACTTTAAGCGCTGACGATTTTTCTCTTTGTCCTCAACAAACAATAGAAGAATTATTTTATGATTTTCCGGAAGCAATTGAAAATACCCAATTAGTTTCTAACAAATGCGATGTGCAGTTAGTGTTTGGAAAAACACTTCTCCCCTTTTTTGAAGTCTCGCTGGGCGAAACCCCCGAATCATATCTAAGAAAATTATGCGAGGAAAATTTACCAAAACGCTACAAAAATGTCACCCCAGAAATTATTCAGCGTTTGAATTATGAATTGGAAATTATTCAAAAAACTGGCTTTGCCTCTTATTTTCTGATTGTTCAGGACTTTGTAAATTGGGCCAAGTCTAATGGTATTGTTGTTGGTCCTGGTCGAGGTTCGGCTGCTGGTTCAATTGTTTCTTATTTACTTAATATCACCGATATTGATCCCATCAAATACGATCTACTCTTCGAACGTTTTCTAAACCCAGAAAGAATTCAGATGCCTGATATTGATATGGATTTTGCGGATACACGTCGTGATGAAGTAGTTCAGTATTTAAGAAATAAATACGGAGAAAATCGCGTTGCCCAAATTATTACCTTTGGAACGATGGCAGCGCGCGCTGCTGTTCGTGATACTGGAAGAGCTTTAGGATTAAGCTATAGTTTTTGCGATTCGATTGCCAAATTAATTCCCTTCAATGCCACCTTAGATGAGGCCTTAAACAATGTAGTTGAATTAAAAAATTTGTATGACCGGGATCCAGATGTCAAAAGATTGATTGATTCAGCCAAAAAACTAGAAGGAGTTGCCCGTCATGCTTCTATTCATGCCTGCGGAATTGTAATTACCAGAGAAGAAATTACCAATTATACTCCCCTTCAACGAGCGCCTCAAGATGAAAATTCTATTATTACGCAATATGACATGTATTCTTTGGAATCTCTTGGATTGTTAAAAATGGATCTTTTGGGATTAAGGAATTTAACAATTATTGAGGACGCTCTAAAATTAATCGAGCAAACAGAAAATATCAAAATCGATTTTTCAAATATTGATGAAAAAGATAAAAAAACTTTCGAATTGCTCCAAAAAGCAGAAACGGTTGGTGTTTTTCAGCTAGAAAGCGCTGGCATGAGACGATACTTAAAAGAATTAAAACCCACTGATATGGAAGATTTAATTGCAATGATTTCCTTGTATCGACCAGGACCAATGGATCTTATCCCCCATTATATTGCTCGCAAATATGGCAAAGAAAAAATTACTTATTTACATCCTAAACTTGAACCAATACTCAAAAAAACTTATGGCATTGCCATTTATCAAGAGCAATTGCTTCAGATTGCTAAGGATTTAGCCGGTTTTACTCTGGGTGAAGCTGATATTTTAAGGCGTGCCATCGGTAAAAAAATTAAATCGCTTTTAGATGCCCAGAAACAAAAACTTATCAATGGAATGGTTGAACGCGGTATTTCTCAACAAATTGCCGAAAAAATCTGGGATTTTATCGAACCTTTTGCTGAGTATGGTTTTAATCGCAGCCACAGCGCTTCCTATGCCCAAATTGCTTTCCGCACCGCTTATTTAAAAGCCCATTATCCCTTAGAATTTATGGCGGCTTTAATGAATAACGAGGCGGTAGAAATTGAACGCACCGCTGAATTAGTTAATGAATGTCGCAGAATGAAAATTGAAATTTTACCTCCAGATATTAATGAAAGCTATGAAAAATTCTCCGTTGTTAAAGAAAAAAATGCTATTCGTTTTGGATTGTCAGCTATTAAAAATGTTGGCGCAGCTATAGTGGCGGATATTATTAGAGAAAGAAAAAATAATGGAATTTTTAAGGATATGAAAGATTTTCTGCAACGCATTTGCCATAAGGATTTAAACAAAAAATCTTTAGAAAGTTTGATTAAAGCCGGCGTTTTTGATTCATTAGCCGAAAGGGGTGAATTGCTTAATAACCTCGATTGTCTTCTCGAATATAACCAGGAAGTTAAAAAAATTGCAGTTAGCCCACAAGTCAATTTGTTTAGTAAAGAAATGTCATTCCCGGCACTGCGTCTGAAAAAATCTGAACCAATGCCTTTAGAAGAAAAATTAAAATATGAGAAAGAATTGATGGGCATTTATATTTCTGATCATCCGGTACGAAAATATGAGGAAAAATTTAGAAAAATTGGTCTTTGTCCTTTTTCACAAATTTCTGAAAAATTTATCAATAAAAAGGTTAAAGTCGGCGGCGTGATTACAGACATTAAAAAAATTCTCACGAAAACAGGTCGGTCAATGTTAACGGTATTAATGGAAGATACCAGCGGCAGTGGTGAAATTACTGTTTTCCCAGATACGCTAGAAAAAACCTTAACTTTTTGGAAAAAAGATAGTATAATTATTTTGGAAGGTCGGGTCAATAAAAATAACGACCATTTAAATATTATTTGTGAAAAAATTTTAGCTTATAAATAAATTTATGAAGAAAGATGATAAAAATTTAGAAAAAATTCGCCATTCTTTAAGTCATATTATGGCGGCGGCTGTTTTGCAGCTTTATCCTAATGTAAAATTTGGCATTGGACCAGTTATTGAAAATGGTTTTTATTATGATTTTGATTTTGGCAAAGAAAAAATTGACGAATCAATTCTTTTAAAATTAGAAAAAGTGATGCGCGATTTGCTGAATAATAATTTAACTTTTAAGAAAGAATTGGTGACTTATGCGCAAGCTAAAAAAATCTTTAAAAACCAGCCTTATAAACTGCAATTAATCGAGGAGTTAAAAAGACAAAAGAAACCTATTTCGATTTATAGAACATTGAATGGCAAAGAGGAAATTTTTGTAGATTTATGCGCTGGCCCGCATGTTAACTCCACCAAAATCATTAAAAAAGATGCTTTTAAACTAGAACGATTGGCTGGCGCTTATTGGCGTGGCGATGAAAAAAATCCAATGCTTTTACGTATTTATGGTTTGGCCTTTAATACTAAAGAAGAACTAGATAATTATCTCCAAATGATTGAGGAAGCAAAAAAACGCGATCACCGCATTTTGGGTCAGCAGCTTGATTTGTTTAGCTTTCACGAAGAATTTGGTCCAGGACTAGTTTATTGGCATCCTAAAGGCGGATTAATTCGAGTGATTATGGAAAATTTTTGGCGTGAAGCCCATTTAAAAAATGGCTATGATATTGTTTTTACTCCTCATATTGGAAAATCAGATCTATGGAAGATTAGTGGCCATTTAAATTTTTATCGCGAAAACATGTACTCGCCCATGAAAATTGATGAAGATGAATATTTTATAAAACCAATGAATTGTCCTTTTCACATTCAAATATATAAAACCAAGATTCGCTCTTATAAAGATTTGCCTTTCCGCTGGGCAGAATTAGGAACAGTTTATCGTTACGAGAAGGCAGGTGTTCTTCATGGACTACTTCGTGTTCGGGGTTTCACCCAGGACGATGCGCATTTAATTTGCACGCCCGAACAAATGCCTAGCGAAATTAAAAAAGTTTTGAATTTTTCCCTTTATATTTTAAAAAGCTTTGGATTCAATAATTTTTCCATTTATCTCTCAACCAAACCAAAGGATGCAATAGGTAATAATAAAAAATGGGAGGAAGCAACAAAGGCTTTAGAAAAAGCGTTGAAAAGCGCCAAACTTCGCTATCAAATTGATAAAGGCGGCGGTGCTTTTTATGGACCAAAAATCGACATTAAAGTTAATGATGCTTTGGGCAGAGAATGGCAATGCTCTACCATTCAATTTGATTTCAATATGCCTGAAAAATTTGAAATGAAATATATTGATAAAAATGGCAAACCTCAACAACCATATATGATTCATCGCGCCTTAATGGGTTCATTAGAAAGATTTTTTGGAGCCCTGCTAGAGCATTATGCTGGCGCTCTCCCCTTTTGGCTTTCGCCCACCCAGATAAAAATTTTGCCAGTTAGTGATAAATTCCTTCATTTTGCCTATCAATTAAAAGAGAAATTTGAAGAAAATGGCCTTCGAATTGAAATTGATGATAGCAACGAAACGATTAGCAAGCGCATTCGTAATGCCGAACTAGAAAAAATCCCCTACATTCTTGTCTTAGGCCAAAAAGAAATAGATTCTGGACAATTGCCCATTCGAGAGCGATCTAATCCGGAAATCAAATTAATGAAGATAGATGATTTCATTGCAATTTGCAAACAGCAAATACCTAAACCCCAAAAAATTTAATTACTGAAATGATTGATAAGAATAATAAAAATGGTTTAACAAAAAATAAACCTAAAATTGTAGTTATTTTAGGTCCAAACGCCTCCGGCAAATCAGACCTGGCTGTTGCTTTGGCAAAAAAATTCAATGGTGAGATTATCTCGGCTGATTCACGGCAAGTCTATAAAGGAATGGATATTGGCACTGGTAAAGTGCCTCTTACCAAAAAGAAAGAAGGATTGTTTTATAAAGGAATCAAACATTATTTAATTGATGTTGCTTCTCCGAAAAAAATTTTTACTGTCACCGATTATCAAAAATTAGGCAAAAAAGCCCTTGAAGAAATTTTAGAGAAAAATAAATTGCCGATTATTTGCGGTGGGACAGGTTTTTATATTGATGCTTTAATTTATAATTATCAATTTCCTAATGCAAAACCCAATCCTCAATTAAGAAAGAAGTTGGAAAAATTAGACACTCAACAATTATTTAAAAAACTTCAAAAATTAGATCCTCAATATGCCCAAAAAATAGACCCTTTTAATCGCCGGCGTTTAATCAGGGCTTTAGAAATTATTCTGACTCTTAAAAAACCGATGCCAACGCTGAAGAAATCGTCACCTTATCAAATTTTAAAAATCGGCGTTTATCGACCAAAAGAAGAACTAAAAAAAAGAATTGAAAAACGTCTGCTTAAAAGGTTAGAAGAAGGAATGGTGATGGAAGTGAAAAAATTGCACCAAAAAGGAGTTTCTTGGAAAAGATTATATGATTTTGGTTTAGAATACCGCTATATCAGCCTTTATTTACAGGAAAAATTATCCTATTCCCAAATGATTGAACAATTAAAAACCAAAATCTGGCAGTATGCGCGCCGCCAGATGATTTGGTTTAAAAAAGATAAGGAAATCAAATGGATTTCAAACCTCAAACAAGCTGAAAAATTAATCAAAAACTTTTTGAAAAGTAAATTATAATCTTTTTATCTCCTCTAATCTCTTCTCTATTTCTTTTAATTCTTTCTCGGTTTCTTTGATTCTGTTAATTAACTCCTTGGCTTCATCAGCCATTTTCTCTAATTCTTTTATTCTCCTTAATTCTTCTTCCTGCTCTTCCATCTTAGCCAAAATTTCTTGATGGCGAGCATTTAATTCTTTCCATTCATCTTCGAATTCTTTATCTAAAATTTTTCTTTTTTCATCCAGTGGTTCAATTCTTTTTAATTTTCCGCGGTCTATTTCATATTCAACATAATCACCCGGCGCTGGCTGATTTTTTCTTTTTTCTTCCTCTTCTCTTTTTTGTATTTTTTCTAAAGCTTTTGTGCGAAATTCTTCCATACTTTTATATTATATAAAATTATTTATTTTTTGTCAAGAACAATTTTAAGCGTTCCTGAACAATATTGGGATTAAAACGACCTTTTGTTTCTCGCATCACTTGTCCAACTAAAAACTGCAAGGCATTAGCCTTTCCTTTATGATAATCAGCTACCGGATTAGGATTTGAAGCAATCACTTTTTTTACAACCTCATCAATTTCGGAAGTATCAGACACTTGAAAAAGATTTTTTTCTTTAATAATCACCTCTGGGTTAGCTCCGGTTTCAAAAATTTCTGCTAATACCGCTTTGGCCGCCGCCGAAGAAATTTTATCTTCATCAATAAAATTAATTAACAGGGCGAAATGATTGCTTGGAATTTTTAAGTCAGCAACTTTACAATTTTTTTCAATCATTAAAGCCTTTAAATCTGTGATTAAATAATTGTAGGTCAATTTAATTCTTCTTTCGCGATTTTTGCCGTCGGTTGGTTTTAAAGCATCCAATTCCATCACCACTTCCTCAAAATAATTTGCTAGTTCAAAGTTATAAATTAGTTCTTCTATTTCTTTTGGTTTAAAACCAAAATCTTTCATAAATCGCAAACGTTTATCATTTGGCAATTCCGGCACTTCACGTTTTATCGCCTCTAAATCAAATTCTTCATTAGTGTTTATTGGTTTTAAATCTGGTTCACTAAAATAGCGATAATCATGAGCTTCCTCTTTTTTTCTCTGAGATACTGTCTTCTGCGATTTTTCATCCCAACCCCGCGTTTCTTGAACAATTTTTTCTCCTTTTTCCAATAAATCGATTTGTCTTTCTATTTCGTATTTTATTGCTTCCTCCACCGCTTTAAATGAATTAAGATTTTTAATTTCTACTTTTGTTCCTAACTCCTTCTCTCCTTCCTTCTGCAAAGAAATATTAACCTCACAACGCATCTCGCCTTTTTCCATATCCGCATTGGCAATCTTTAAATATCGAATGATTAACTGCAATTCTTCACAAAACCTTTTTGCTTCTTCAGCCGAATGAATATCAGGTTCTGTTACTAACTCAGCCAAGGGCACTCCCGCTCGATTAAAATCAACATAGGTTTTGTTATTTTCATGAATCAACCGGCCCGTATCCTCTTCTAAATGAATTCGGCGAATCCGAATTTTTTTGAAGTCAAAAAGATTGGTTTGTGGATTAATAAATGGTATTTCTAAATAGCCATTCTCACAAAAAGGCATATCATATTGGGAAATCTGATATCCTTTTGGTAGATCTGGATAAAAATAATTTTTTCTATCGAATTTCGAAATTTCTCTTATTTTACAATTTAAAGCGCTGCCCAATTTTAAAACACTCTTTATTGCTTCTTTGTTAGGCTTGGGCAAAGTGCCGGGATGACCCAAACAAATCGGGCAAATATTAAAATTCGGTCGTTTTTCTTCCGAATTATTTAAACAATCGCAAAACATTTTGCGATCAGTTTTCAGTTCAATATGAATTTCTAAACCGATAGTTGCTAAATATTGATGCATATTTTTATTATATCTATTTTTTGAAATCTTTGCATATTTTTTCAAAAAATATCTGAGGAGTTGGCGCTGTATCCCAGACTAAAAAAGAAACAAATGGTTCTTCATATAGATCATCGGGATAATGCCCCATCATTATTTTTTCTTCCAAAGCATAAATTTTTTTATTTAGGACAGCAGCGGCAAATAATTCGCCGCTAGTATTCACTCCCACATAGCCATTCTTATTAAAAATAAAGACGATATCAGCGATTTTTACACGACTAAACAAATGTTTGGAGGCATCCCAGATTAATTGTTTTCGATAGTCCTCTTTTTTCAATCTTTCCTTTTCTGACAATTCCAAAAAATCTTTGGGCATTTCGTCAAAATCCGGCTCTAAAATCATAAAAGGTTTTTGGTTTTGATGGATGATTTCGCGGAGTTCTTTAATAAAATCCAAAAGATCAGAACGAAATCTTTGGCTGGAACAAAAAACTATTTTTTTAACCGGTTCTTTAAAGAAAAACATACTTTATTATTTTAGCAAAATTTTATTCTTAAATCTATTAAAAAAGTCCTGGGTTACCTCAGGACTTTTGCTATTTTAAAAATTTTAATCCACACCGGCTCGACTTTTCTTTTTTTAATCATCGCCTCCAGTTCTTTTTTGCTAAACCAGCGACTTCTTTTAACTTCCTCCCTTCTATTTCTTATTTCGCCCCTATAATCAGCTTTGTAAACCCACCAAAAGTGCCATTTACTGCCACGCCGACAAGGATTTTTGTAGAACCGACGGTTAATAATTAGAGGTTTTAACTTAATAACATTCAATCCAACCTCTTCCTTGACTTCTTTAACTGCTGCTTCTTTTGGACTTTCACCCTTTTCAATATGTCCAGCCACTCCGGCCCAATAAAAAGGAAACTTTTTTCTATCAATCAATAAAAATTTTCCCCTTTTCTCAAGAATCACGCCAATGCTTTTTTTGCTGCATTTAGGAGTATCGCTAGCCATTATTTTTAATTTACTACAATAAATAAATATTTCCTAATTATTCGCCAGGTGGTTTCAAAGACTTCCTCAATGGACGGTTCGGCATTAATCAAAGCAACCTTTACTTTCTGACCTCCAATCTTTAAATTGTCGATTATTGGCTTAAATGGTTGGGGCGTTTTATACCGACAGGAAAAAAGCCATTGGGCTTGTTTTTCAATTTCTTTTAGACTCTCACTCGTTTCATAACAATCGAGTTTTTTTCCCGATTGCTCCAATCTCTTCAAAAGAACTGGTACTGGCGCCCAATAAAAAATTATTAAATTGGGAGCGATATAATTATCTCCCAAAAATTTTTTATGCAACTGGGCCAAATAATTAAAATCAACGCCCCTCGCCATTCCATGAAGATAACAAGAAATATCATAACGATCTTGAATAACCCAGCCACCACTTCTTAAACTCGGCAAAATATTTTCTTTCAAATCAAACAAACGATCCATAACAAAAAGGAATTGTTTCTTAGCTTCCGAATGTCTTATCGTGGTGTGATTTTTTTGGAATTGATCAATAAAATTTTTGGCTAGCGCAATTGCTACTTCATCATTAGTGATTCTTCTCAAAAAATCATCGAGCGATTTTTCTAAAACATTAAATTCCTTTTCTTCTATCAAATCTCGGATAATCCGACCAATTAAACTATCGGTGGGTTCATGATTAAATTTTGCTCGAATACCTTCGGTCACCAACGCCTTTTCAAGCAACTCGGCCTGAGTGGTTTTGCCAGAACCATTCAATCCCTCAATCAAAATAAACCTTCCCTTTTCATAATTAACATCAAAATAAGGAATGTGTTTCATAAAACCTCCTTTTATTTTTAAATTTGCTGACTTTTATTTTGAATAAAATCTTTCCTTTTGTCAACCTTAATCTTCTTTTAACTCAATATCTTTAACTTCTTTACCAATTCTTTGTCTCACCCATTCTAAATCTTTCAGAAGCTTTAATCGCCTTTTTTCTTCTTCTTCGGCTATCTCTCCTTTTAATTTTGCTTGTTCAATCATTTCTAATTCTTTTTCAATATCGCGCTTTAAAATCAAAAATCCATATTTAACCGCCTCTTCAGCTTCTTTAATTTCTTTCATCAACAATTTATGTTTTCGACGGCCATGATAGAAATGATAGAAAGTATAAATTAAAGCAATGACCAAGATAATAAACAACACTAGAGAAATAACAAAGTAAATAGATTCGTAACTCAACTGAGAAATTCCAAATTGCAAAGCAACTGGTTTAACCGATAATTTAAATTGCGGCGAGGGCGGGCTCATTTCATTATTAACCTGCATTTGCGTCCAAACCAAATAATTACCGCTAATTAAAAACTTGGGATAAGAATAAAACCAGTCGCCTAAATTATCAGATGTTGTATTAAATGATTGGACTTCGCCAGTTTCTAAATTCTGAAGATAAATAATAACAACGGAATTTGGCACCTGGGTTTTACCACCAATATAGAAAATTTCTCGATTAGTAATATTTTCAGGAAATTCCAAAACAATCGGCGGCGATAATTTAGCCGTTTGCTGAGCCCGAACATTGTGAAAACCTAAACATAAAGATAGGCCAACAATTAAAAATATCATTGCTATTTTGCCATACTCTTTTCTTTTCTCTTTTAATTCTTTAAGACGTTGCTGAATAATCGGATCATTCTCAACCCCATCTAATAAAATTTTATTTTTGCGATAATGCCATTTTCTCGCTTTATAACCAAAAAAGCCAATGAGCGCTATTAAACAAATTAAAATTATCCATAAGGCCAACCACGGGATAGTAACAATTTCGCTGATTTTCAATCCTTCACCTTGAACAAATTGAAAAAATGGCGTTACAATACTTACTCGCTTCTTGCTTTCTGTAAAATTACCTGCTTTATCATAAGCCCTTACATAAATATCATATTCCCCTTTTTCTAATTGCATAATGTAAGGGCTTTTTGCTTCAATAAAGAAATAGGATTTTTCTCGATTTTCTAAATTAGCCTTTGCTGATGTGTTTATCGCTAGTGGCACGGCATTAATCTCATAATGATCAATACCAGAAACACTGTCAGTAGTTAAAAATTCCACTATAAGTGTTTGCTGACTTGTCCGCGTTGAAGGATTTATCTTAATGGGAAACTGAGCGGGCGGCGTCGTATCAATTTTAACCGAATAATGACTCACGCCACCCCAAAATCCATTTCTTTTCGCTTTTAAATGAAAATACCAAATTCCATCGGCTACATTGTTATAATTTACATAATTTTCTTTGCTATCAACAATATCATCAGGAATAGTTAAGGGGTTATTATCCAAAATATAACTATACCCTTCTATTCCTTGAAGATTTTCAACATTCCATTGGAAGTTAATATTGGCATTGTTGTACCATTTATTTGAATCCGGATGAGTAACAGAAACAATGTCTGGACCAGCGGGTGGCGGCAAAACCAATTCATAAATAGCACCTTTGGTATCACCTAAAATATCAGTGCCTTTACCATCCGCTAAAAGCACTTTGGAATCACTGCTAAATTTAATCTGAGCCGTGCCAATTTCTTTTGCTCTAAAAGTAACAGTTAAAATTTGACAGGAATCCGTATTAATACCCGGCGACGGCACGCCACCTGATAATTCAATCCAACCGCCAGCATTTGAATAGGTCGGCTGCTTTAACCAAATTTCCAAACAAGATTTGCCAGTTGAAGGAGAAACAATTTGCAATTTTTCTGGCGGAAATAAAATTTTTGTTTGAATAGCATTAAAATAATTGCCGTTAGTATTGACATAAAAAGAAACAGTGAAAGTACTGCCAATTGGAATTGTTCCGCGAGAAGGTGATGTATATAAACTGGCCTCCTTTATTTCGGCTGATTTCGAAAATCGCGGTTGAAAATTCGACGCTATTACAAAGAAGATGATCAATATGGCAATTAGAAATTTCCTATTTTTGCGCATTTTTTCTCTTTAATTTATTATATAAAATTTTTATTATTATCCCAACAGCAACCATTAATAACAAACAAAAAATCAATTTTCCCGCCAAAATTTGCCAAAAATAAACGGTCTTTTGGGTTAAATTATTGGAATTATCCACAGCTAAAAACTGCAATGCCCAGATATTTTTTGAAAATCCATAAGGATTTTGGACTTCGTAAAACGGACTCCAAGTAAGCCATTTTTTCACTCGAACAAAGTTTTTGACCATTCCCGAATTATCTTTTGTTTCAAAAATCAAAAGCGTTTGTTTTGAATCAAAAGGGTTTTCTGTTATTTTAAAATTAACAATTTCTGGCGCTATCGTATCATTTTTTATCAAAGGCGTAGTTGAACTAACAACTAAAAGACCGACTTCATGTTTTTCTTCAATAGCCACCTGAGAAATGCTTAACGGAACATTTTGGATATAAACATCATCAGCTAAACTGCCTTTACCATCAGCCAAATAAGCAAAGGCTTTTTCAAAAACAAAATTATCCGAGCCGGGTTTTGTAGCTTCAAAAATCAGAGCAATAATTTGTCCACTCTCTCCTTTAAATGGTTTAATTGAACCACCTTGCAAAGCAATTTCATTTTGAGAAACCAAATCAATTTTTTTCCAGACATCAACAATCGAAATATTCGTGTCATATCTTTTAAAGCGAATTAAATTCTCGGGAAATTTTAAAAGAATATCATAAGCATTGACGGGTTTATCAGAATCAACTTTAACCCAAACAATAAATTCCAAAGAATTTTTATCCGGTTGACTTCCTTCAAAATAAAAATTGGTTTTGGCAAAGGAAGGGTAAGCGAAAAGAAGAGATAGAAAAATTAATAAGAATATAGAATTTAGAATATAGGATTTAGTGGGGGATTTTTTAGTGGATTTAATTAAACAGTCAATCATTTTGCAAATTTCAATAATTGATGTATTTAATTTTTGATAATTATCATCTGAGAGAAAATCTAAACGATAGGAAATTTCAACTTGACTTTCTAATTCAGCGGCTGAACCATACGCTACATTAAAAAATTGTATTTTTTCTTTTTTATGAGTTCTTTTAAACCCTTCGGCTAAATTAGAACTAATAGAAATTGCCGCTTTTCTTATTTGATTGGTTAATCCATAAAATTCTGATTTAGGGAAATCTTCGGTAATTTTATAAATCAAAGTTGCTAAATCAGCGGCTTTCTGCCAAACTATTAAATCTTTAAATGATTTTAAACCCTTCTTTTCCATATTTTTATTCATAACCTCTAAATCCTAAATCCTAGATTCTATTTTTCTCCTACCAACAGCTAGCCAAATGTCTACTATCCTGTCCAATAATATAATATAATCGACAGATCAACGATATCTAAAACGCCATCGTCGTTTAAGTCTTGCCAGTAAAAATCAGCGGTGGGGTTGCCCCAATAGTAAAGAAAGATTGATAAGTCAACAATATCAATATGTTTGTCTTTGTTAAAATCCGGAGATTTTTTTCGGAGATAAATTTCTGGCGGGACAGTCGGTCCAAAAGGTGGTGTTGGATAAATCGGCGCAATAATAAACCCACTGATTATTATGGGCGTTGGCGTAGGAGTTGGAGTAGGAGTTTCGGTTGGGGTGGGTGTGGGTGTTGGCGTTTCAGTCGGAGTCGGCGTTGGTGTTTCGGTCGGGGTTGGTGTTGGCGAAATAGTTGGAATAACAACTTCAATTCTCAAAGTCTGGCTAGCAGAAAAAACCAGCTTTGAAGAATAAAGGATTAATATTAAAAAAATAGGCCATATTAAAATTTTCTGCCAGCCCTTCCACTGCATAATTAAAATAATTTTTATTTATTTATCTGTATTGCTTTCTTTTTTCTCCTCCACTCTAACAATCTTAAATTTTTTCTTAAATGATTTTTCTCCCCAAATAATCAAAATTAAAATCAAAAGAATAATAATGGCTTGCTGATATGGAAATGCCCAAACAGTTATTTTGACTGGTTCTAAAGCCGGACCATTGGGAATTAAGGCATTGACTGTCACTTTTAAAGGGCCAAAAAGATAAACTCTATCCCATTTAACACCAAATGTCCTTTCAAAACCAGGAAAAACAATTCTTGGCTCCCAACTTAATTCTTTTTTCTGGAAAATTCCTGAAACTAAAACCTTTCCTTCGGGAAAAATATAGGAATTACCTTCATTTTTTATCTTAAAACTAATTTCCAATGGTCCGTGAGAAATAAATTTTGGCGCAGAAATACTATTAATTTCCGCTTTTTTCACCACATCGCCAGTTACTTCAACCAGAATAACTGTTCCCGTTCGACCGGAAACACCAATTCCTGAAGACCCACTTTCAACTGCTCCTCCTCTAAAAAGAATGGCGGCATAATGACCGCCGGGCGGAGCATTTTCAGGAATAGTCACTTTATAATGAAACTCTTTTCGTTCTTGCGGCTGAAGAATTAACTCGTTTGAATCATAACTGATCCAGGTAGTTAAACCATATTGAGATACCTCTTCTGGTGTTAAACTAACATTACCTTCTGCTCCACCAATAATATTTTCTTTTTCGACTTTAACTTTCAAAGGAAAGTCATTTGGATTAACAACGGTTGTTAATCCTTCCCAACTTTGACCCGGACTTAAAACAATTCGATATGACAATGGATAAACAGCAATGCCAATATCTGCCCGAACAAAATTCAAATTCAAACCAAAAAATAGTCCAAACAAAATGATTATCTGAAAAAGTTTTTTCAAGAATTTAGACCAACACATATAAAGAATTTTGATTCTTTACTAACCGTCGAAAAAATAAAATGATTCAAATTAGAGTGAAACCGCTGTTAAAGTAATACTACCACTATAAGCACCCGAACGTTGATCAGATGGTGCATCAATTCGGAAACCATAAACTACAGTTTGCGTGCCGGATTGATAACTATTAATACTGGCAATTGCCACAGACGATGCTGGAAAACCAGCCCATTTTGGAGAACTATCATTTGTTCCCCAATAGGTGG
>JBNASH010000012.1:0-2411 GCA_049720475.1 Minisyncoccia bacterium | reverse complement strand
TGGGCCGCCATAACTCCCACCGGAACGCCAATTTCCACTGGTTTCCCGGTTGATAAATCAATTCCGTAACATTTTTGGCAAACTCCATAAGGAGATTGGCAAAATAACGGTGATCTTACAGTTACTTCCTCAACTTTATTTTTTATTAACTCTTGTAGTTTATTATCATCAATTAACTCATTAGTTTTCAGTAAATAACGACCTCTAATTCTCTCTTTAAATTTATCTCCCCTGACGCCGTTTATGGATATGGTTAACCCCTCAGTTGTCCCACAATCTTCTTCCCTGACTATTAAATCATGAGAAACATCAACTAAACGACGGGTTAAATAACCGGCATCAGCGGTTTTTAAAGCAGAATCAGTTAAACCTTTTCTTGCTCCCCGGGCCGAAATAACATATTCAAAAACAGAAAGGCCCTCCCGATAATTTGATTTTGTTGGCACTTCAATAATCTTTCCTAAAGGATCAACCACTAAGCCTTTAATCGCTGAAAGTTGTTTTAACTGTTCTCTTGATGCTCTTGCTCCTCCTGACTTAATAATCATTTTTACTGGATTTTCTTCCTCTAATGCCTCCCAGGTTAAATCAGCTAATTTTTCAGTTGTCTCAATCCACAATTGATTAGAATACCTTTTTTTCTCATCAGCGGTCAATAGACCCTGTTGATAATTTTTTTCTATTTTTTTAACCCTTTCTTCTGTTGCTTTAACAATTCTTTCTTTTTCTTCAACAATCTTACAATCGGTAATTGAAAAGGATAATCCCCCGGAAATTGAGGCACCATAAAAACCTACTTCTTTTAGCCTATCAATTAACTGACCTACTTGTTTATTGTCAAATTGTTTCATTGCTTGAATTACTAATTCCTTTAAATCAGCCGCTTTCATTTCTTTATTGATAAATCTTAACTCTTTTGGTAATGCCTGATTAAAAATTATTCTCCCAACCGTTGTTTTTAATAACTTGTGAGATATTTTTACTAAAATTGGTTGTCTGAGTTTCAATTTACCCAAATGGTAGTAATTTAACGCTTCTTCTTCATTGGCAAAAGCCTTTAGATCTTTATCCTCAAAATGATCAAAATTTCTATCAATTGTCGTTAAGTAATAACAACCTAAAGCCATTTCTTTATTGGGTAAAACAATAGGTGAACCATCAGCTGGTTTTAGTAAGTTTTGATAAGCAAACATCCTTTGTTTTATTTCCTCAATTGCTTTTTTCGATAAGGGAATAAAAACACCCATGGCATCACCATCAAAATCAGCATTATAACCGGCACAGACGGCTGGATGGAGTCTTATCGCATAAGAATCAGTTAAAACTGGATAAAAAGCCAGAATTGATAATTTATGTAAGGTAGGTGCCCGGTTAAGAAGCACCGGATGATTTCGGGTAATCTCTTCTAAGATATCGTAAACAACCGGTTCTCTACTTTCTAAAAAATTTTTGGCACTTTTAATATTTGGCGCCAATCCTCTAACAATTATCTCATGAAGTAAAAAAGGTTTAAATAACTCCAAAGCCATTTCCTGAGGAATACCACATTGATCAATTGATAATTCTGGCCCAACAATAATTGTTGAACGACCTGAATAATCAACTCTTTTTCCCAGTAAATTCTGTCTAAAACGACCTTGTTTTCCTCTTAAAATATCAGACAATGATTTTTGTACCTTAGAGGCGGCCCCTTGAGTTCTCGCTCGACCTCTAGCTTTCTGTAAGTCAATCAGTGAATCAACTGCTTCTTGAAGCATTCTTTTTTCGTTTCTTAAAATTATCTCAGGCGCTCCTAAATCAATAAGTTGTTTGAGGCGATTGTTTCTATTAATTACCCTCCGGTAAAAATCATTTAAATCTGATGAGGCAAATTTCCCTCCAGGTAATTGAACAACCGGTCGCAAATCAGGTGGAATTACCGGTAAGACGGTTAAAATGGTCCAATGGGGAAGAATTTTTGCTTTTATAAATGATTCGATTATTCTTAATTTTTTAATTATTCTGTTTCTTTTATCACCGGTTGTTTCCTGAAGTAAAGCTAATAAATCGTTATATTCTTTATTTAAATCCAGCTGCGAAAGAATTTCATAAATAACTTCTGCCCCCATGCCTACACTAATAAAATCAGATAGTTCCTTTTCTTTTAGATATAAATAATCTTCCTCCTCAATTACTTCCCCTTTTTTTAAATTCTTAATAACTTTTATTAACCTGTCAAAAAAAGCGATTTTTTGATTTTTCTTTTCTTGAAAATCTGTTTCCAAAATCTGCAATTGTTCTCTTTTTTTAAATTCGTTTTCCTGAATAATAATTTCCCGCTGATCTCTGTTTTTAATTTTTTTAATTAAATTTTCTTTTTCTATAGAAAATTTTGCCTCAATTTTTTCTTTTTCTAATTTATGTTCTTCATC
>JBNASH010000011.1:0-1392 GCA_049720475.1 Minisyncoccia bacterium | reverse complement strand
TGATTGTTAATTAAATCATTTACCAGAGTGGTAATAACATCTTTTGAAAGTTTGTATTTTGATACAAACGAGTTCAGATCATAGTTTTTTATTTGTGATAAAAGCTCAGACGGAAGCGAGACTTTTGAATTTACTTTACTTAAAATTTCATTCAATAAACTTAATAGAAATTCTTTTTGATAATCAGGCCTTAACTTTAATCTGTAATCAGAGTTTACTCCTGTTAATGTCAAATTTCCTTCGACAACATAAAGCCTGCTGAAATTTTTTAAATCATTTACATTTCTTGTTTGAGCAAATTTTCTAACATTTTCAATTACATCACCTTCGGTGTTTAAGAAATCGCTTTCCAGTGCAAGGATTACTTTTGATTTTTCAAGTTTAATTGAAGGCAGGTAGTTAATTCCGTAAACTTCTCTCCACGCATCAAGCTTTGTTCTATCAGAGAAATTAGAGTAAAAGTAAAATTTTGTCGTAGGATATTTTTGTTGAAATTCTTTCAAAACTAAAAGAGCTGTAGGAGAATTAATTTTGTTTGCGATTAATGCAATTTCTTTATTTTGAGCAACAGTCTTTTGAAGTGTTTCTGTTATTGTTTTATTTGCTTCTCGCCAGCTAACTGGTGCAAATTGACGATTTGAAATATTTTGCAATGGACTTTTCAGTCTATCAGGATCATATAAATTTAAAATCGCAGCCTGACCTCGAACACAAACTTTACCTTGATTTATAGGATGATCAGGATTGCCATCTATTTTAATTGGTCTGCCTTCTCGTGTTTTAACAAGCACCGAACAATTATTCTTACAACAATTCAAACTTGATGCATAAAAATTTGCATTACCAAGAATTATCTCTTCCGGCTTTTTATTGTAAGGGACAATCTCACCTTTGTCTTTAAAATTCGAACAAGCAGCAAATGCAAATGCAGACGATGCAGAAAGCAAAGCCAGAAATCTTCTTCTTGAAATTGGAGGCATTCCACCCAGATCAATGTTTTCAATTGTCCCTTCTAAAAATTCATCTTCTTTAATTTTCTTTAATTCTTCTGGATTGTAATAATCTCGCAGACTTTTCCAGTAATTCTTAAATTTATCTTGACTCATTTTTATCCTTCTGACTATTTGTTTCGTTTTACAGAATCAGGATTTTCTTTGAAATAAATTTTTGGATTTTTGGTAATTCCAAAAAGCTTACTGAATGGAATTCCCAAAATTAATGTACCCAATATTGAGCCTTTTAATAAATTTGATAAAAATTCTTTTCTTGTTTTTCTCTTCTCGATCATTTTAAAAATCCTTTTTATCTATGACAGGCAAAACAATTTTCTGGACCTTTTTTAACATTTGAGATATATGTCAATTTCAATTGAGCGTTTCGATGACAGTCCAA
>JBNASH010000010.1:0-1015 GCA_049720475.1 Minisyncoccia bacterium | reverse complement strand
TTTCTAATTTATAGCTTTGAGTTTCTCAAGCTTTGAGTTTTTCCATTTATAGCAAAAGTACATTTATTTGTTCTAGCATCAATCTTTTGGAAAGTAACAACAAAATCAAATTTTGGTCCGTCAGATTTTTTTACTTTTACAACAATCGAATTAGTTTCAGTTGGAAATTTACTTAAGTCCTTCGGTTTAATTGTAAATTTGAGATTAAATTCTTCAGGTAGTTTTTTAAATTGGTCTTGAGTTACCAATAAAGTAAATTCACCTTTGTCATTTGTTGTGAATTTCGATTTAAGAATTACATCGAATTGAGTTTTTACTGCTGGACCAGATTCTGCGCCACCTGCTGATTTTGCTTTAATAATAATTGTTGGACCTGGAACTTGTTCAACGGTAATTTCAGCACCGGGAACGGGTTCACTTGTTACAGCAGATTTTGTAGTAGCAGTAATAAAAGCATCAAGAGCTTTTTTTTGTTCTTTCGTTTCTTGCGAAAAAACATTTGTTGTAAACAATGCGTATCCGACTAATAAAGTCAGATAGAATAAAATTTTGGTTTTCATAGAAACCTCCATGGTAAATTATTTGGTACCTTGTAATAATTTATTTTAATAATGTAGTTGCGCAAGTAGAAACCGCAGTTGCACCACCAACAATTGTTGCAGGATTAGCACCAGCCAAGGCGCCAATTGCCGCTCCAGCTACGTCTGCAGCAACCATTGTAACAACTTTCCAAAATGGTTTCATATTTGTTACTTCACCAGCTATAAGCGCTTTTTGGCGTACAATGCTCATACCACCCGTTTTCGCAATGCCACTTATTGCTGGGATCTAATGTCCACGAATAATCACCTGGTGGGTCAGAAGCGAAATCGAACACTACCATTATGTTCAATAGGGCCATTAAAAAAAAACAAAAGGAAGATAACAATTGAAAAAAGTCTTTTTTTCATCATTTTAACCTCCCCCTTTATAATTTAAAAATTTTTTTTGTCAAGTATTTTTTTCTTTCAGGTTA
>JBNASH010000009.1:0-1525 GCA_049720475.1 Minisyncoccia bacterium | reverse complement strand
AATTTTCCGAAATTAGTCAGTAGACTATATAAGGAAAAGGAGTAAAAATATGCAAATAGCACAAAGCAAAACAAGAGAACAATTTCCGCTGAGTTACAAAAAGATTATTAAAAAGACGATAGAAAGTAATATTTTCATTACAATTTTGCTACTCATTATCTGGGGAAATTTAGCCCTTATGCTTAGCTCAATTGGCCAAAAAGCAGTTGGTTGGTTAAGAACGACGACATTTGGAATTTTAGGATTTCTGTTTATCCAAATTTTGCTAACCTATTTTTATCAGCGTTGGTATTTCGCGGTTTATTTCTACGATTTAACTGATGATTTTATCCAAATTAAAAAAGGACCAATAACGCCACGAGAAATTACAATTCCTTACGAGCGCATTCAAGATGTCTATGTTGACCAAGATATTTTAGACAGAATTTTTGGTCTTTATGATGTTTATTTATCAACTGCGACAGTTTCTTCTGGAATAGAAGCCCACATTGACGGAGTTGAAAAACAGGCGGCGGAAGGATTGCGAAGAATCCTTTTGGAAAAAGTTAAGCAAAAAATCAGTAAAAATGCAATTCAAAATACTCCTGTGAATAATAACCCAATAAGTTAAAACAAGTTAAAATATATGGATGAAATTATTACAGAAAAAAATTACCCTATTCAGGGATTGTGGGTCTTAAAATCAATCCTCCACTCTCTTTTGTATTTAATTATTTTGATGCTTTATTTTTGGCTTTCGCGGTTTAGCGAAAGAAAAGATTCAGAAATTAGTTTATATATTTCTTTAATTTTTATCTTTGCAGCAATTTTTCAATCTGTTATTACTATTTTGCGCCGAGCAACATTCCATTATTCTATTGAGGGACAATTTTTAACCTTGCGACAAGGCATTCTCTCAAAACAAGATCGACACATTCCTTATGGTGTAATCCAAAATATTTTTGTTAAACAAGATTTGTTTGACCGAATTTTTGGACTTGCTTCTTTAACAGTTGAAAACGCTTCGCAAGGAGCCGGAGCTTTTACGACTCCGCAAGAACAAAAAGTTTTTGGATTGCGTATTGGTAATCAACAACAGCAACAAATTGAAATAATCGGATTTTCTGGAAACAAAGTTATTATCCCTGGACTTAAAAAACAAAACGCAGAAACTCTAAAAGAAATTATTTTACAGAAGATAAAAGAAAATCCGATTGAAGACAGTCAATCTGGATTATAATTTTTTGAGCAGCGTGCCAGCTTAGCTGATATAAAATTTGGCGGCGGCGGAAAAACGAGGACACGAGGCAATACTTTCTCAAAATGCCGAAATTGTAAACTGGCGGAGAGTGGGATTTTTCTTTAGTCAATTACATAACGGTAATTGTCTCCGAGCCTGGCCTCGCGGTGCTCGCTTTTTGCTTCGCAAAAACTCGCACAACGCTCCGGCTTTTTAATCCCACACGCAAAGCAAACAATTGTTTTACTACTCCCCTTGCTCGCTTTGCTCGCTGCGGAAGGGGTGGGATTCGAACCCACGGTGCCC
>JBNASH010000008.1:0-1649 GCA_049720475.1 Minisyncoccia bacterium | reverse complement strand
GGGCTCGGCAAAAGCAACGATTTTATACGGATTTTTGAAATCAAAAAACAAATTCTGCCCGCTCAAAAGAAAGTTCGAACCAATCTTTTTTAGAAAATCCCGACTCTCAACGGGATTTTCTTGCAAAGCGATAATTTTGCTTTGTTTTAAGGAATTTATGAATTTTATAGCGAGTTCGAACCGATTATTGCTTTTTTGCTCAAAAGCGGTTAATTTATCTTTTAGAAGTTGTTTTTGATTGACGAGTTTGTTTTTTGCTTCTCGGTATTCTTCTAAAGTCAAGGCATTTTCAAGGTAAGCGTTCATTAACTTTTCTAATTTCTCATCAATCTCCTTTATCTCATTTTGAATCTTTTGAGCAAAGAAGCGTGATGATTGGGCTATTTCTTCTCTTTCTTTTTTAAGTTCCTTTATCATCCAATCAGCCCAATCATCGGGCAAAGAAACTTTTTGTATGGCTTCATTGATTTGGAATAAAATTTTTTCTTCTCTAGTAAAAGTATTTTGCGAACATTTGTAATTTGGATTTTTCTTGGTGCAATAGTAATAGGTATATTGTTTTCCGCTCTTTTTAATTTTTCTGTCAGCGGTGATGGTATAGCCGCATTCTCCACAGCGAAATAATCCGCGATAAAGAAAAAATTTCATTTTGTTCGCTTTTTGCGGTTTTGATTTTCGCTTCATTACATCCTGAACTTGGTCAAAAAGTTTCTTTGCTATAATCGGTTCGTGTTTTCCTTCGTAGTATTCGCCGTTGTATCTCATCACTCCGTAATAAAAAGGATTTTGTAAAAGATATTGATAATTTGAAGTTGAAAGAGGTTTGTTTTTTCTTCCTCGCAAACCTAAATCGTTAATAATTTTTCTAATTTCCTTCAAAGTATATTTTTCGGTAGCGTAAAGTTCAAAAGCTTTTTTGATAAGAGGAGCTTTTTCTTTGTCTATGTAGATTTGTTTTGTCTTAGTATCGTTGAGATAACCAAGAGGCGCCATTTGCGGCCATAAACCTTGCTTTAATTTTTGCCGGTGTCCTCGCTTTATATTTTCCGAAAGATTGTCAATGTAGTATTTCGACTGCCCGAAAGCGATAGACAACATAAACTTTCCTTGAGGCGTGTTTTCAAACCAAAAGGTAGGGAATTTTAATTCTCTGATAATTCCTGTATCCAAAAGATAAATTATTTGTCCGCCATCAACGCTGTTTCTTGCCAATCGGTCAGGATGCCAAGCCAAAATTCCAGTTGCTTCGCCCGATTGAATTCTTTTTAGCATTTCATTAAAAACTGGGCGCCCGGGAATTTTAGCGGTTTGTTTTTCAACAAAAACATCAACGATTTCTAAATTCTCTTTTTTCGCTAGTTCTTTCAATTCTGCAATTTGGTCCTGAATACTTCTTACTTGCCTGTCTTCTGAATCCGTTGATTTGCGAGCGTAGATAAAAAATTTTCTTTTTGAGTTTTCCTTTGTCATATTTGTTTCGTCAAAATTAAATTATCGCTTTACCTTTCGCCAGAGGCGAAAGAAAAAGATTGGTTAATAAATTTTTCAAATTTATGTTTGCCTTCGGCAAACCGAACTTTCTTTTGAGCGGGCAGAATTTGTTTTTTGATTTCAAAAATCCGTATAAAATCGTTGCTTTTGCCGAGCCC
>JBNASH010000007.1:0-1366 GCA_049720475.1 Minisyncoccia bacterium | reverse complement strand
ACTCCGGTCGCTTGATCGGGTTTTACATTCGTCACTGTCATGAAGATTTTCTCCTTTATGAGAAAAAAATTTAAAATTTTATTTTTCTAATTATTTTTCGGCAAATTTAAAAGAAACTTTAATTTTTCTAATCACCCCCCGCTTAGATAAATAAAAAATAAATTAACTCGGCAAATTTTGCAACCCTTTTTTGTTTGGTCAGGCCTTTTTTGCCTATTTAATCTTTCTATCAATTTTAACTATTAGAAAAAATTAGGGTTTTTAAATTCATCTTCTGGCATATCCTTTGCTGAAATTAAAATATGGAATTTTTCTTGTAAGGAGGAATAAAAATGGGCATTTTGGCAAATGTTACAGCGGCCATATTGGCTGGTGCTTGGGATCCTTCCTTCCGTCGCTTCTTTCCTGATCAGCCTAAAGTTTTAACAGAAATTGGAGGTAGGCCTTTTCTTTCTTATATATTGGACCATTTACAATTATTTGGATTGAAAGAGATAGTCCTGTGTACTGGCTACCGCGGCGAGAAGATAGAAGAAGTATTTGGCAGTAGTTATAAAAGTATGCGCCTTTGGTACTCAAAAGAATTTTCTCCTCGCGGCACAGGAGGAGCGCTGAGGCTTGCCCTACCCTTCTTTAGATCAGAGCAAATTTTAGTTTTAAATGGTGATTCCTTTTGCGAGGCCAACTTGGAATCTT
Source organism: Minisyncoccia bacterium (assembly GCA_049720475.1). Taxonomy (GTDB): domain Bacteria; phylum Patescibacteriota; class Minisyncoccia; order UBA6257; family JAAZHW01; genus SKW32. The sequence continues at coordinate 670 of JBNASH010000007.1, read as the reverse complement.
TTTGGCGCAGCCACATGGCCTGGGGCGCTGATGTGAGTATTGTATTAACCATGGCTCCGGAAAAATCAGGCTATGGGGTTGTAATAACGGATGAAGACGGTTTTGTTTATAAATTTTCCGATAAGAAATTATTAGGTTCTTATGGCTGGGTAAATGCAGGCATTTACTTAATCAAACGTAATTTAATTAGAAGTATTCCCCCTGGAAGACCAGTTTCCTTGGAAAGAGAAATGTTTCCTTCCTGGAGAGGACAAAAAATTTTCGGCCACCGCTTAGCCAGTAAATTTTTTGAAATAAAAACTCCAGAAAACTATGGGCAAACTGATCTTATCTTTGCTTTTAGCAAGTCTCTATAAATATGCTCTAATCAAAATTAAATTTTTTCCAAATTACAGCGCGAAAAAATATTTAAAAGATAAAAGGAATAAATATATGGATGTATTACAAAGTAAAGAAGAATTGGAAAAATGGTATGAAAATCCGGATCCTTGGGGGTATGAAAAAAATCCTGAAGATCTTAACAGAAAAGCCATACTGCTTTCAGCAATTCCCAAAAAGCCCTATAAAAAAGTTTTAGATATAGGGTGCGGAAATGGCTTTATTACTAATTCTCTTCCTGGAGAAAAAATTATCGGCATAGATATTTCTTCTCGGGCAATCGAGTATGCGA
>JBNASH010000006.1:0-1025 GCA_049720475.1 Minisyncoccia bacterium | reverse complement strand
GTCAAATTTTTGAATGACAGGTATAAAACTTTGCGCTAATTGGCAAGCTTGTTGATAATTGAGGTTGGCGTAATATTTAAAAAGACGAAAATAAAGGTCTATATTTTTTTTAATCATTTCTCGACATGCAGAACCATACTGCGATCCAATCTCCTTGGGAGTACCTTTTAAAGAAACAATAGGCAACATAAATTGCTCCTTGATTTTTACCTATATTTGATACCGCCTTAGTTTACTAAATAGAAAGAAGCTAAGCAATAGATTTTTTTCCCTGACCATCGATCATTATTTTAAATTCGAACCTGAACCGTAATTGATAAATTTATCTGAGTGGCTCAGGCCTGCCTGCGGCAGAAGCCAGCCTCACTTTGGCATTTCAGAAATTTAACATAATCTGTTATAAATTTGACATTTTTTAACCTCCTTCTTGTTTTAAAAAAGGGAGAACATCCTTATCGTTTAAAAAGCTCTGATAAATCATATAGTTATAGGCAACCATTTACATTCCATTCAGGGCATAAAAATTGCAGCTAAAAATTTGCCTACTAAAAATTATAAATAACTTCGAGGAGCTTTTTATGTCTCAGAATAGAGGAACAATTTTAATAGTTGACGACGAAGCCGGGCCTCGAGAATCTTTGCGGATGATTTTAAAACCTATTTATAATATTTTTACCGCTTCAAATGGTAAAGAAGCATTAGAGATAATCCAAAAAGAGAATATTGATTTGGTAACCTTGGATTTAAATATGCCGGGGCTCTCGGGGATCGAGGTCTTGAAGGAAATAAAAAAAATAAAGAGCGACGTAGAAGTTATCATCGTTACCGGCTATGGCACGCTGAAGAATGCCCAAGAAGTTATTCGCTATGGAGCCGGAGATTTTATCTCCAAACCTTTTAATGTGGCGGATATTGTAGCTATCGTGAGCAAATCTTTTGAACGCCGGAATTATAATCTGAAAATAAACAACCTTATCCAACAGATTAAGGGCTTAAAGAGTATGAATGAAAATCAAATCCTGGAG
>JBNASH010000005.1:0-1908 GCA_049720475.1 Minisyncoccia bacterium | reverse complement strand
CGGAAATTAACCCATCAGCTTCTTTTAAAGTGTCAAAAAAAGATTTTTTTAGAGAGGGTCTTTTTTCATAAAATCCAGGTATGTCATCCATAATGTCAAAAATGATTTTTGTTCTTGGAAAAGCCCCCCTTATTAATTGGAACTCTTCTTCAAATATTGACCAAGCCAAAAGGAAAAAGTCTGGTTGGGGCAGGAATTTTAATTGTTTTAAAAGCCCCCCTTTTATTTTAATTAGAATTTTTCGCGGAAGAAGAGATTGGGGAAGTGGAAAAACACCCTTGGGCTGGAAAAGCTTGATCCATGTTCCTTTTTGAAAATCTACTTCTTCAAGCGTTGACCTTCTTTTTAAAGCTTCCAGTAGCCCCTCTAAGTCTCTGCTTAATAAATATCCAAATACCGACCTTGGAAAGCGGAACCAAATCAAATTATCCCCATTTTTGGTCAAATTGATGCTTATATGTTGAGGCCTTTGGAAGGTATAGGTTGGGAAAAAATGGTATATCCAGGAGTATTTTTTTGCATCAGGCATTCAATTTACCTTTTAATTTTCCTTTCTAAAAAATTATTAGAAGTTAAATTCAAATAATTATCTTATTCTTTTTTTCAAATTTTGGGTTGGAGTATTTTATGGTTAAATCTTCCGCTTTGTTCTTTCTCAATTAGGCAGCCAAAAATGGAGATTGTTTTCAAACGGAAAAAGGGTTTCCGGAGAAGATAGTCCAAAAAATTCCCAATACTCCTATTCGGTCAAACGAATTTTGGGTATTCACTTTCTAACACAGAATTTTTTAACCGAATTTTGGAGGTTAATTATTAGCGAGCGCTGCCTATTGCTTGATGGCATTTTTAATAAAAAAGGCAAGAGCTAATCCATTATTTTTTTCCCCCAAGATTTTCCCTGCGGCCTGGGCTTCGTGGGAAAACTTTTGGATATTTTCTTTAATCTTTCTAATTGCCTCAAGGATCTCCGGAACTTCAAGAGTATTTAAGGAAACCCCGCCTCCGTATTTTTCAACCTGTTCACCCATCCAGGTTCCCCTAGTTGTTATAACCGGTTTTCCAAGCAACCATGCTTCAAGTAAAATGGCGGAAATACACCCACGGTACCAGTTTGGGTCGTATAAACACCATACAATTGAACTCTGTTTTAATACGGAAAAATAGCTTTCCTTTGGTAATGAAGATTCCAGTAAAATTACTTTCTCTCCCCTTTTCTCCTTTAGAGATTTGATAAGATCGAGAATCTTAGGGTCTTTGAGCCCTGGGGGGGTGTTACATTGAACGATGAACCCAAAATCCTCGGGAGCTGAAGCGATCACTTCATACAATTTTTGGAAATTTTTTTGTTTTGCAGGAGCGCCAAGGTAGGCAATCAAAAATCTCTTTGTTGAAACCCCCTCAATGAAGCGAAAAGGATAATTCAGAGGGTAAGGAGCACGGGGATAAAGTTTATAATTGGAGGGAATCTGAAGGTTTATTCCGGCGCTTTCAAAATCCATCGCAGAAAGAAAATATAAAGATTTATTGTTTTTTGTAATTCTATTAAAAATTTCAAACAATCTTATGGATTTCGATTTTCTATCCCAAAAAAGCTCCAAGGTATGAAAATATAAAATCACAGGGATTTTGATTTTTATGGTTGATAAGGCATCCAATATTCTTTTATCCTCAGCGGTGCTTACAACAATGAGATCATTCTTTTGTTGGGCAAATTTTATTACCTTGCGGAACTCCAGGGTTTCCTTTGTAAAAGAAAAATATCCCTCTAGCTTTTTTAATTTTTTCTGGATTGAGCGAATTGGAGGAAGAAAAAGTTTTGCTCCTTGGATTTCGGTCTGGGAATTTTTTGGCAAAAACACTTCCACCTCATCCCCCAATTCCTCGAACCCCCGTTTTAGTTCTGAAACA
>JBNASH010000004.1:0-2583 GCA_049720475.1 Minisyncoccia bacterium | reverse complement strand
CGGTGATTACTTCTGAAGGATTTTTAATTAAACCAATTTGATAACCAATATAACCAGCCACCTCTCGACTATCACCAGTTATCAATTTAACCCTTACACCCAACTGTTCGGCTTTTCTAATTGCTTCTCTTGCTGTTTTCTTTAATGGATCAACAAAAATTAAAAGGCCTAGTAAAATAAAATTATTTTCCAATTCATTAATATTTTGTTTTAATTCTTCTTTATTTATTCTGCGGTAAGCAAGTGCCAAAACACGCTTTCCCCGCTCGCCTACTTCTTTAATTTTCTTCTGGTAATCATCTATCTTGAATTCACCTTCCACTGTATTTGTTTTCTCAAAAATTTTTTCCGGCGCTCCTTTTGTAATCAAAAAAATTTCTCCTGCTTGATTTTCAACAATTACGCTGTTTATCAATCGTTTTAAATCAAATGGATTCTCCGTGATTAATTTAAACTCCCCACTTTTCTCAATTAAATTTTTATCGGCTTTGGCAATAATCGCTTTATCAAAAACATTTTCAATATTCTGTGGGCGACTAATTAGTTCCGAACTAAGAAGTGAAAACAGAAGAATTTTATTCTTTTCTTTTCCCATTGTCTCATCCAAAGTCATTTTATTCTCCGTTAGTGTTCCTGTTTTATCAGAGCAAAGAATTTTAATGTTGCCCAATGATTCTATAGCGTTTAATTTTTTAACTACCACTTTTTTCTTGGCCAATTTTAAAGCTCCTCGAGATAAAGAAAAAACTACCACCGTCGGCAATGCCTCAGGCAAAATACTAACAATTAAAGCAATACAAAAAATAAGATAATCAAAAATTCCATCGCGATTAGTCAAAAAACGCAAGACAAAAACTGTGACAATAAAAAATAAAACTGATTTAATAATTAATTTGGAAAAATCTAATAACTCTTTTTCATAAACGCTCTTCTTCTTAATTTCTTCCACTAATTTGGAAATTTTACCAACTGCTGATTCTTTAATATTGCTGATAACAACACCTTTGGCTTCTCCATTAATTATTGTTGTGCCAGAAAAAATAATATTTTTTGCTTCAAAAATTTCTTTTGTTGGCTCTGATAAAGTTAATTCATTTTTATTTACTATTTGTGACTCGCCCGTCAAAATACTTTCATCAACAATTAAATTTTTTGCTTCAATAATTCTTAAATCGGCTGGGGCAATATTACCAGCAGACAAAACTACAATATCACCCGGCACTAAATACTTTTTGCCAATAACAACTCTTTTGCCATCTCTAATGACTTTTACTTCGTTAGGCAAAAAACTTTTTAAAACTTCTATTGCCTTTTCTGCTCGATATTCTTGGAAAAAACCCAAAACCACATTAATTGCAACAAAAAGAAAAATAAAAATGGCGTCTATCTTTTCGCCGATAAAAAAAGAAGTGGCGCCGGCAATAAACAAAAGATAAGTAAATGGCGATTTAAACTGGGACAATAAAACATGAATCCAACCTCTCTTTTTTGAAGGAAGTTCATTAAAACCAAATTGGCTTAAACGATGCTCTGCCTCTTGTTGACTTAAGCCATTGAAGGAGGTTTGTAACAGTTGCAGAGAATCTTCGATATTTTTATTAGTCAAATCAACAAAGCTCAAACTCTTTTTTTCCATATTTTAATATATTTTATTCTCTTTTGTATAAACCAATCAAATGATTTTCGCTTAAAATATGGTCCCTCGCCGCTCCCCAAACCTCTTGAAAAGAAGCGCCTTCTGGTAAATTTAACGTTGTGTCTAAGGCAAAAAGTTTAAAATAATAGCGATGGACTCCGTAAGGTGGACAAGGGCCGCCATAGGTTAATTGACCAAAATCATTTTTACCCAATCGCGCGCCGTTTGGTAAAGAATTTTCCTCTATCAATTTGGTTTGGGGCGAGATATTAAAAACTAACCAGTGAAGAAAAGTTCCTCTCGGCGCATCAGGATCATCAACAATTAAGAGTAAACTTTGCGTTCCCTCTGGAATTTCTTCAAAAGCAAGAGGTGGACTAATATTTTCACCATCGCAAGTATATCGACGAGGAATTATTTCATTATTTTGGAAAGCAGGACTAGAAATTTTCATATTTGTTTGTTTTCCTGTTTGTTGAATGGACTCTTTATTTTTTAAAAAAATTGATTTCTGACCAAATATCAATAACGAAAAGATTACTGCCAATAAAATAATTGGTATTAAAAACCAAAATTTTTTCTTCATGTTATTGAGCTCTTTCTTCTATTACTGATTTTGTTTTGCTTCTTCAAACTTTCTCCATGCATCAGCCACCGCTGGCTCTACTACATCTAGTTCTGCTAAAATTTTTTCTTTAATTTCAGAGGTGTTGACTTCATCTTTTTCGGCAACTGCCTCAATAACAATTTTTGCCACTCTATTTGCTATCTCATCTATTTTTTCCGGCGTTAAACCAGCATCAATGGCCGCTGCTCGAATAGAATTCTCGATTTTTGTCGGATCAAATGGCTCTTTTTCTCCTGATTTTTTAATAACAAAATTGGCCATTTTTTAATTAATAAACCGACCTTTCTATTATTATACTCCAAAATCTACAATACCAAAA
>JBNASH010000003.1:0-1152 GCA_049720475.1 Minisyncoccia bacterium | reverse complement strand
TGTGATTTTAAAAGTTCTGCTGCTCTGTGTCCTGCATCTGTATGTTCACCCAGAGCAATACATTTTTGAAAGAACTCTTTAGCTTCTACAACTTTTCCTTGAGTTAAATTAACAATCCCAAGATTTAAATATGCAATTTGATGTTTAGGATTTTTATGAATAACTGTTTCAAAAATACTCGAAGCTTTATCGTATTGTTTCAGTTCAAAATAACAAACGCCAAGATCAACTTCTGCATCATTATCATCTGGTCTAAAACTTAAATATTTTTCATAATAACTAATTGCTTTTTCAAAAAATCCCGAATCGTGAGTTAAATGAGCCAATCGGAGTAATTTATCAGGATCATCTGGATTGTTCTTTAATTCAGCCTCAAGCCGATTTATTTCATTTATTGCATTAAGGTCAATTCCTCGTTGGTCTTCAGTTTGAGAATTATTTTGACCCGATTGAAATTTACTCGACGAAATTTTTGAATTTTCAATACCATAATAAATTAAAATTGAACCTATCAATGCAATTACTAACCCAATTAAAATTAATTGATTTAGTTGAAGTTTTTTTGTTTGACCTTGTGATATTTCTTTTACCGACTTAGTTTTTTTCTGAGTTTGCTTTTCTTTTTTTGTAGATGATTGTTGTTTAATAGTAGTTTCTTTTGTTGGAATTTTCTGAGATTTAATTTCGCGCTCAATTACTTTTTCTTTACCAGTAAAACCTACACCGCAATGTTTGCATTCTACTGCATCCAAATCATTTTCTTCTCCGCACAAGTCACAAATTTTTATTTTCACAATCAAAGTTTCCTGATCAATTTTTTCCCTAACCTGTTCATCAAAAATTAGTTTTGTACCGCATTGTGAACAAAATTTATCTTGTTCATTTACCTGATTACCACAAACGAAACAAACTTTCATTCGATACTCTTTTCAGCTGGTTTACCTAATTTCATCCCCTTATCAACTATTTGCTTGAAGTCTTTAGAAAACTTAAAAGTTGGGACATAATGTTCTGGCACATAAACTTGTTGACCAGTTTTAGGATTACGAGCGACTCGTGGCTTTTTCTTTTTTACTCTGAACGATCCAAATCCACGAATTTCAATTCCATAACCTTCCTTAAGCACTGAAATTACGGTACTTATAAATCCTT
>JBNASH010000002.1:0-1090 GCA_049720475.1 Minisyncoccia bacterium | reverse complement strand
CTTCTTCCTTCTTCTTCGCAAACATCAATTGTTGTCCCACTTCCTGCCATTGGATCAACAACCAAATCACCGGGTTTTGTATATCTTTGTAGCATGTTCCAAATAATGAAAGCCGGCGTTACTCCTTGAAATTTATTATTGCCCTTTGGTTTTTTACCATAGCTTTGTTTTGGATAATCCCAAAGAGTAGTCGTCTCAAAGGGCGGTTTTTCATCTTTTTGTTCTTGAACTTTTAGCGGTTCTTGTACTACTTTTTTATTTTTTATGTCTTTTTTCATAGATTAAATTTTTTAAATCAATAAGAAACTTATCAAATTTTTTAACCTTGTCGCTTTCTTCAATTTCTTCTTCGCTCATTACATAACTTCCATCGGTATCAACCTCAACTATCGCTCTACCCTTTTTTGCCGGCCTCCTAACACTTAAAGTTTTATCTTCGTCCGGCGTAATAAAGAAAACTTTGATATGTCTTGTAATTTTATCTTGACTAAGTTTTATTTTCCAATAACCGGTTTGGGCGATTCTTTCTCTCAGCGTTACTTTACTAGAGATGACAGCAATAACTTCGCAAGTTTTGGGGTCATAAATAATTATATCAACATCAGGCAAATGAGCTCCAAATTCACCATAATCAATTAAAAGATTTCTTTTTACGCGATTTAATTCTTCAGGAAGATTATTGCTATTAGTTCTTTCCAAGGTGTTTCCATCAACTACTTTTAAACCTAACCCCTCTACTTCGTCCTTTATAATATAAACAACTAATTTTTCTAAATTTTTACCCTTAAAAGCGCGCCAAGATTGTTCGTGGTCCTTATTAGGAGTTGGGGATTTTTGCCAATCTTTTTTATGCAGTTCTTTTGCCTCTCTTAACAATTGAGAAATATACCTAAAAGCATCAGCTCCGTATTGGGTTTTTTTCTTTTCGTAAAGTTTTATTAAATCTTGAAACTTCATATTTATTTTACTTTTTTAATAACTCATCAATTGAAACCTCTAACGCTTTGGCAATTTTTTCTAATGTTTCAATTGTTGGGTTTGGATTATTGCCGGCCTCTATATTAACTATTGTATTTAAAGATAGATCAGC
>JBNASH010000001.1:0-4649 GCA_049720475.1 Minisyncoccia bacterium | reverse complement strand
CTAAAATTCAATGTCGGGATTTTGTCTAAAGTAGGTTCGGATTTTGTTCAATAGATGGAGCCAAGTTTAACGATACGAACTCCGATTTTTAAGACGGGGAGGTTCTCTCGTCCCGCCCTTTCGCAGAAAGGGCGGTCATTTTTCATTTCAGATTTCTTTTCTTGGATTTGTGAATTAGGTTTGGCAAAATTAAATCAAAAGTTTGAGCGGAATTTGAATTGGGAGCCAGATAGGAAGTTTTGAAAAATTGGCGTTTGTTTCCGCCTCGCCGCTTCGTGCCTTCGGCGTTCGGCACTCAAATTGCTCAAATTTTCGATTATTTCTCGGCCTAACGCGAGCGGAGAAATTGCAAAAGATGAGATGCATTGGTAGCACTTCTAAATTTAGTAACAAAATTTATGGGGCTAAGAAACCATCTGTTTCCTTTGGTTTTATCAGTGGTGCTTCTGGTGGTGGATTGGTAGTGGAGACGGCGACAGTTAGTAAATGGCGATTTCATTATTTATTTTATTTATTAAGCAGCCGTGCTATAATAAATTTAAAGGTCGGATAAAAGAAAAAACAATGGCTATTTTCGTTATTAAGAAATCAGGAGAAAAAGAGCCGTTTGATCCGATGAAAATTGAAAATTCAATTCGCGCAGCTGCCACGGATGCTGGTTTGCCAACAGAAAAAATAGAAGAGTTGGTCTCACGGGTCGCTAAAATTGTAATCGATCAGCTTGTGGATAAAAATGAGGTGGTAACTAGCGAGATTAAAGAGCGCATTCTTGCTGAATTAGATAGTATTGATCCAGCGGTTTCTGAGGCTTGGCGTAAATTTGATGAAGCCAAAGAAAATCAAAAATAAAATTATTCTAAAAGCAATTATTTAGGAAACTTATGAAAAAGTTTCTGATTATTTTGGTGTGTTTAACTGTGATTTTTGTGGCAGCACTTGTTTATTTTAATATTCAAAAAACGCCACTAGACAGTCAAAAAATGATGCCAGATAAAAATTTAAAGACCCCTATGAAAATTACTAGTCAGGCTTTTCAAAATAATGAATTAATTCCTAAACGTTATACTTGCGATGGTGAAAATATCAACCCGCCTCTTTATTTTGAAGAAATTCCTGAAGGCACGGAGAGTTTGGTTTTAATTGTTGATGATCCGGATGCGCCAAGAGGAACTTTTCTTCATTGGTTAGTTTTTAATATTCCGCCTCAAACGAAATTAATAGAGGAAAATTCTTTGCCAGCTGGTGCTCAATTGGGGAAAAATGATTTTGGTCAATTAAAATATGGCGGTCCTTGTCCGCCATATGGCACTCACCGCTATCTATTTAAAATTTTTGCTTTAGATAAAAAAATTGATTTAAAAGAAGGTGCTTCACTTTCTGAAGTTTTAAGTGCGATGAGAAATCATATTTTGGCCGATAGTGAATTAATTGGTTTATATCAACGCGAGTAATATGGAAAAAGCTAGATTTTCTTTTAGTGATTTTGTTAATAAAACCGTTAAAGAAACACTAGAAATTTTAAAGACAAGTGAAAAAGGATTATCACAGCAAGAAGCAGAACAGCGGCTTTCGGTTTTTGGTTTCAATGAAATTCCCAGCAAAAAAGCCCAATGGTTTGATATACTATTGTGTCAATTTAAATCACCATTTTGTTATTTACTTTTTATTGCGGCAGTTGTTTCTTTAATCATCGGTGAAAAAGTCGATGGTCTGTTTATTTTGCTTTTTGTTTTTATTAATGTTGTTTTGGGTTTTATTCAGGAATATCGGGCAGAAAAAGCTCTGGAAATTTTAAAAACTTTTTTGCCAAATCAAATTAGAATTATTCGCGATGGCGAAGAAATTATCATTGATAAAAAATATTTAGTGCCGGGCGATGTTGTTACTTTAAAAGCCGGTGATATTGTACCAACTGATTTACGAATTATCGAAGCGCACAATTTAATTGTTGATGAATCAATTTTAACTGGCGAATCAAAAAAAGTTCTAAAAAGTGCTGAACCGCTTTCTTGCCCGACAAAAGAATTGTTTGAAGCAACTAACATTATTTTTTCTGGAACTTCAATTGAAAATGGGGAAGCGAAAGCAGTGGTGATTTCAAACGTTAAAGATTCAGCAGTGGGGAAAATTGCTAAATTAGTGGCAGGAATAAGTCGCGAAAGTGCTTATGAAAAAGAGCTGCTTGATTTTTCCAAATTGATTTTAAGAATTGTGCTTTTTTTCATTGTGACCATTTTTGTTTTAAGACTAATTACTAATAGCGAGAATATTTTTGATTTTCTTTTATTCTGCATTGCTTTAATTGTTAGTATTCTACCAGAAGCTTTGCCGACTGTTGTCATTTTTTCATTATCTCAGGGAGCTATTAGATTAGCTAAACGAAAAGTTGTTGTGAAACGTTTGGCGGCGATTGAAGATTTGGGAAATATTAAAGTTTTGTGCTCGGACAAAACCGGTACTTTAACTGAGAATAAAATGGTTTTAGATGAAATTGTAGCAGAAAATAAAGAAAAAACACTGCTTTTTGCCTTGTTGAGTTCGGATTATTTGAGTAAAGAAGAGAAGGCGGTTGATAATGAATTTGACGTGGCAATTTTTAAAAAAACAGCAGATAATTTAAAGCAAAAAATCAAGGAATATCGATTTATTGCTAAAAACCCTTTTGATTTAAAAAGGTTAATTAATAGTAATATTGTTGAAGATAAAAGTGGACAGAAATATTTAGTTGTTAAAGGAGCGGCCGAGAAAATTTTGGAAAAAACAATTGGTTTTGATGGCAATCAATCTTGTCAAGAGATAGAAGAAAAAATTAAACAATACGGACAACAAGGAAAAAGAACTTTGGCGGTTGCTTATCGAGCGTTAAAAGATGATGATTCTGCCGAAAATATTAATAATTTAGAAAATAATTTTTCTTTTTTGGGATTTCTCGTTTTTATTGATCCTTTGAAAAAAACAGCCAAGCCGGCCATAAAATTAGCGGAAAAATTGGGAGTAAGAGCGAAAATTATCACAGGTGATAGTAAAGAGGTGGCTGGTTATATTGGTTATCAAATTGGTTTAATTAAAAATCCTTCAGAAGTAATCACCGGCAAAGAATTAGAAATGCTTTCAGAGGGAGATTTTGAGAAGAAATGCGAAGAGATAGATGTTTTTGCCAGAATTTCTTCAGAAATGAAATATAGAATTGTTGAAACGCTCCAGAAAAAGCATGAGGTTGGATTTTTGGGCGAGGGGATTAATGATGCGCCGGCTTTAAAAATTGCCAATGTGGCAATTGTTGTTAATACGGCAGCTGATATTTCTCGGGAAATCGCTGATATTATTCTTTTAGAAAATGATTTGGGAGTTATTGTCGAGGGTGTTTCTCGCGGCCGCAAAATTTTTGCTAATTTGAATAAATATATTAAAACAACTGTTGCTTCTAATTTTGGTAATTTTTATTCGATTGCTTTAATCTCACTTTTTATCCCGTTTTTGCCGATGTTGCCGATTCAAATTTTGACCGTTAATTTATTATCTGATTTTCCTATGATTGCTATTGCCACTGATAATGTTGAAGCTGACGAGTTAAAACAACCAAAAAATTATCAAATGAAAAATATGCTGCCGCTTATTATTCTTTTGGCTTTGGTTAGCACAATTTTCGATTTTATCTTTTTTGCCACTTTTTATCATACCGGTGAAAAAAATCTCCAGACATTGTGGTTTATAGAAAGTATTTTAACTGAATTAATGATTATTTACGCTGTTCGCACCAGCAAAATATTTTATAAAGGCAGCAGACCATCTTATCCTTTAATTTTCTTTACTATTATTGCTATTTTCCTTACATTGATTCTGCCTTTGTCACATTTTGGTATTAATTTTCTCCATTTTCAAAAGCCAACCACCGCTTCGATATTAATCGTTCTCCTTTTGGTGATAATTTACTTTATCCTGAGTGATATTACTAAACGTCTATATTTGACTAAGTGGAAAGATAAAAAATTTTTGAAATTTTTGGAGCGATAAGAGATTGTGGAGAACTTATATTGCAAAGGGGTAATTTGTGTTATAATTAAAGGCGGAGGCGATGAAGCACGGTCTGTAGTTTGGACGCCTAGACCGCGTGGAGCGAGTGGCGTAACCGGCCAATCACCCACTCATCGACCTCAAAGAGGTCGTTTTTAATTAAAAATATGATATAATGGAAAATATAATGAATGAAATTTCTAATTTAAGTAATTTAAACTTTTTTCCAGTGACTAATTTGAGGATATTTTTATTTTGTTTATCGTCTTCAGCCTTTGTTTTAGAAATAATTTTTGCCATTTATTTTTTGCGTCGCTATCTTAAAACAGGCAAAACAAATAATTCTTATCTATATATTGCCTTGGCTTTGTTTTTTTATTTTTTAGTGCGAATTCCTTTTGTTTTAAGTTTAATAGGCGTTTCTTTTGTCATTGAAAATTTGTATTTATTTTTTGCTATAACCCTGCCAATGTATATTACGGCTTTAATTTGTATTGCCGTTAGTTTAAGAATTTTTTGCAGTCAGATTTGTAGAAAAAGACTCAATATTTTTTTCCATGCTTGGACCATTGTTGCTTTTATTGCCTTAGGATATTTCTTTATTTCCGAAAGAGGCTTGTTTTCTAATTATGAAA